>JAMDCN010000134.1 GCA_023489025.1 Deltaproteobacteria bacterium
CTTGAGATTGAGGGGCGGCACGACCCTGGGCGGCTTCTCCGTCAGGACGATGCGGAACGCCCCCGTGATCCGCGGCACGAATCCGTTGATCGCCCCCTGGATGGCCGCCGGGTAGACCGGCGTTCCTTTCACCTTGAGCATGTCGTCGGCCCTGCCGACGATCTTGTACCGGAAGCCGCTGAGCCCGCAGGGACAGGGGTCGGTGAAGACCTGGTGGATGTCGTTGAGGGTAAACCGGAGATGGTGGAAGAAGATCCCCGATTCCGGCTCCAACGGCGTGAAGCACGCCTGTCCGATCGCACCGTGCGTCAGAGGAACCGGCTCCCGGGTTTCCGGGTCGATCAGTTCGTACATGCAGTGATCGTCGGCGATCCAATGCATCCCCTGGTACTCGGGATGGTCGCACGAAACCCCGTACCCGGCGCCGATGTCGAAGACCTTGGCTCCGTATTCGTTCTCGAGTCGGCTGCGCACCTCCGGGATCCCCGCCCCAGGTTCCGCGCCGAGGAGCAGCGTCTTGAGCCCGAGGCTTCGGATGGGAGCGCCAAGGACTTCCTGGGCCCTCTCGATGAGGTGAAGGGCCAGTGAGGGAGTGCCCGAGAACATGGTGGCCTTGAACAGTTTCATGTACGTCAGGATCCGTTCGGTTCCCGCTTCGGCGCCGATGGGGATCAGGGTGACGCCGTGGCTGCGTTTGTACCAGAACAGGTGAGGCGTTCCGGCGGCGTGCATGCTGAGACCGAACCCCACGGCCAGCTTGTCCCCCGGCCGCATCCCGGCGCGCCACCCGATGCGGCCGAACAGCTCCGCCATGGTGTCCGTTGTCTTGTGAAAGACCGGGTACGGCGTGGGAACGCCCGTGGTCCCTGAGGTGGTCGTCAACAGGAACAGATCGTCCATGCGATCCTTGCCGAAGAGGTGGAGCCATACCTTGTCCATGTCGAGTTCGAACTCATCGAAGACCTGTCGGAATTCGGCCTGCCCTACCGGCTTGAAAGCACGCTGGAAATCGTCGAAGGAACGGAGGTCCTCGGGCTTGACGCCAGCCGCATCCATACGGCGACGCTCGAACGGCACGTTCTCGTAACAGTACCGGATCGCCCGGGGAAGCATCCCCCTCTGGCTTTCCCGGATTTCGGGCGTATTGAGCCGGGGCTCGACGTCCATGTTCCAGTACTTTTTCGATGGTTGGATCACGTCATCCTCCTGGTTTCCCTGGCGATCCGCTCGGGACGATCCGCACGTTACATTCCATTTAAGCCGATGGAATAATTTCAACAATCCTGCTTAAGAGTAGAAATTGGGACTCAAAAGGGCCGGAGGCGTTCGATCAACACCGGCAATATCTCGCGCAGGTCTCCCACCACCGCCAGGTCGGCCAGCTTCAACATGGGCGCATGCCGATCCGAATTGATGGCGATGATCGTCCCGGATTCCCGCATGCCGACGACGTGGGCCGGCGCGCCGGAAATGCCGCAGGAGATCAGCAACCTTGGAGATACCGTCTTTCCGGATTGTCCGATCTGCCTGTCCCGGTGGATGAACCCGAGGTCGACCGCCGCGCGGGACCCCCCCACCGAAGCGCCGATCGCATCCGCCAGGCCCGAGATCCATCGGAAGCTCTCTCCTTCGCAGGCGCCCTTCCCTCCCGCCACGATCCTTTCCGCATCGGCTATATCGACGGTACGAGGATCCGCCTTGATATGATCGATGACCTTGACCCTCTCTCTTTGATCGCCGGCATAGTCTCCAGGGAGGACCTCCACGATCTCCGGGGATTCCGTCCCACCGGGCGAAGACACCTTCCTCTTACGAGCTACCCCCGGTTCGATGGTAGCCATCTGAGGCCTGGCGTTCCGGCATTGCGCCGTCACTTGAACCTTCCGCCCGTGGGTCAGGCGGGTATGGACCAGGAGCCCGTCCGAAGACCGCTCCAGACGGTCGCAGTTGGGAAAAAGACACGCCTTGACCCTGGCCGCGACTCTTGGCGCCAGATCCTTCCCCACGTCTGTGGCCGCGAACAGGAAAATGGTCGGGTCGTGTCGGTCGATCATGCCGGCGAGGATGCCCGTAAGAACTTCCGGCATGTACCGGGCGAAGCGCTCCTCCTCCGCCCAAAGCACCCTGTGGGCGCCGTAGAGCGCCGGTAAGGCCGCCAGGTCCTTCGCGCGCCCACTCAGGAGGACAACGCTTACCCTTTCACCTTTTCCCTGGTCGGCCAGCCGCCTCCCCACGCTGATCACCTCGAGGGAAGATTCCGCAAGCTCCCCGTCTTTTTCCTCGGCGTATACCCAGATCCCGCCATCCATCTCCCTCCACCCGCCTCGGGAGAATCTATATCTCCATCCCCGCTTTATATCCTTCGTAGACGGCGTTGATGACCCGGCGTGGGGCGAGACAGTCGCCGATCCTGCGGAGATCCTTTACTTTGCCCTTCAATTCGTCGTAGAGACCCGATTCCGAACGGCGCCAGTAGCTCGTCACCAGCGTATCGGCTTCGATTTCCTGGTCTTTTTCGGTGAAGACATTCCGGAGGGTGACCTTGCCGGGCGCCGCCTTCTTCACCTCGAAATCGCTGATCTTCTTCACCCCTTTCGCCGTCATGTTCCACGTCTGGATCGCATGCGTGGGCTTGTCGATATCGTACGGGTTGGCCGCCAGCAACCGGAAAGGAAGCGGCATGATCAGCGTGACGTCCTTTTCCTGGTCCGCGAGGAACTCCGCGGTGATCATGCCTTTCATGTAATTCTGGAAATCTGCGATCACGACTTTCCTCCCGGTTTCGGCCTTGCCCGCGATCACGTCTTCCGCCGTGACGACGTGCGCCCCGGCTTCCACCTGGATCGCGGCGTCCGGGCCGACCAGACCCGGCGCCGGGCTCTCGAAGGGTTTGGATCCGGTCGCCACGATCACCGCGTCGGGGTTTTCCGCGAGAACGAGAGCGGCCGTCGCTTCCGTGTTCAGGGAGACCTTTACGTTCAGCCGTTTCAACTCATGCGCGAGGAACCGGACACATTGGCTCCATTCCTGCCGCGCGGGGAGCTTCGCCGGAAGGAGGATGGACCCTCCGAGTTCCGAGGATTTTTCGAACAAGGTCACCTCGTGACCTCTCTCCCTTGCCGCGGCGGCCGCCTTCATGCCCGCGGGGCCTCCTCCGACGACCACCACTTTTTTCGGTTTCGCCGCGGGGTCGAGCTTGAAGACACCTTCGCGCCCCGTCTCGGGATTCTGCATGCAGGTGATGGGTTGATGGTGCTCGATCCGCTCCCAGCACCCCTCATTGCAGGCGATGCACAGCCGGATATCGTCGAGACGGCCGGCCCGGGCCTTGTTCGGCATCTCGGGATCGCAGATGGAGGCCCTGGTCATGACCACCATGTCCGCCTCGCCGTTCCTGACGATGTCGTTGGCCATCACGGGATCGTTGATGCGGATGGCGGCAAAGACCGGGATATCGACCAGCTGCCGGATCTCGGCGGCCAGATAAACGAACGGTCTCGGTGGGACCATCATGGGGGCGAGCGCCGGTGCGACGGATCGATAGGTGGCCACCGTTATGTTCAGGTAGTCGACGTTGCCGGTTCCCGCCCAGATGGGCGCGATCTCCTTCACATCGGCCAGCTTGAGCCCGGTGGAAATCAGCTCGTCCGCCGTCAGGCGCATGCCGACGACGAAATCGTCTCCCGCCGCCTTGCGCACGGATTCGATGACTTCCGTCCCGAACCGCATCCGGTTTTCAAGGGATCCGCCGTACCGGTCTTTCCTGATGTTGGAATACGGAGAGAGGAACTGCTGGGGCAGATACCCGTGCCCGAAATGGAGTTCCACACCGTCCAGCCCACCTTCCTTGCATCGGGCGGCGAAATCGGCGTAATCCCGCACGGCGCGACGGATGTCGTCCTCGTCCATCACCGCGGGGGCCTCTCCCTGCCCGGCGGATACGATCTGGGAGGGAGCCTGCGCGTTGGTCCATGAGTAAAATCCGGTTTCCTGGTGTCCGTTGTGCCAGGCCTGGACCATCAGCTTGGCCCCATGGGTGTGGACCGCATCGGAAAGTTTCCGGTACCCGGGGACAATCTCGTCCCGCCATCCCTGGATTACCGAAGGGAACAGCCAGGAGTGGGGGCTTACCGCGGCGGCCCCCATGACGATGAGGCCGTATCCCCCCTTGGCCCGCGCCTCGTGGTACCGGAGTTCCCGATCATTGGGCAGGCTCTCCTCGCCGGCCATGCCGTTCACATGGCCCGAAACGAGGATCCGGTTTTTCACCTCGCAGCGGCGCAGCATGATGGGAGAGAAAAGATCCGATAAGTCGGTCATCGATGGCTCCTTTCGGATGTATTTTCGTTGGGCCGGATACGACACCGGGAGCCGAATCGGGCACTGTCCGCACAAGGAGACCTTCCCGTCGTTTATGAATAAACGAGAACGCGCCCGACGACCATCCTGCAAAGGGGTGGAATTTACCGCTCGATAGGGGAGGAAGGCCGGCCGCCGCCGGAGGGAATCACCTTCCCGGGATCTGGGAGATGAGGCTGCTGCTGACCGCCTTGTAGACGGCTTCCGATCGCGATTTCGCGCCCAACTTCCGGAAGATGGCCTTGACGTGGAACTTGACGGTGTACTCCGACAGGTGGAGTTTCGAGCCGATGTCCTTGTTGCCGAGTCCCCGGCTGACCAGGTCCAGGATTTCAAATTCCCTCGTCGTTAATTTCTCCTCCGTCGGCACGGTCGATTCCTTCGAGGACGCCTTGGGCTTCCGTATCGCCTCCTTGATGATGGTCGAGGTGACCGCGGGATCAAGGAAGGATTTCCCCTCGTAGACCGCATGAACGATCTTGTGCAGCTCCTCTTTCCCGATATTCTTCAAAAGAAACCCGGCGGCTCCCGCCCGAAGGCCCTCGACCACGTACTCCTCTTCGTTGAAGTTCGTCAGGAGGATCACCTTTATATTGGGGATTTTCTCGGTGAGTATCCGGGTCGCCTCGATTCCGTTCATTCCCGGCATGCGGATATCCATGAAAACGAGATCCGCCAACCCGGTCCCCAGGACATGGACGGCGTCCAGCGCCCGCGACGCCTCGCCGACGACGCGGATCTCCTTGTCCAATTCCAGGATCTGCTTGATCCCGGCCCGGATCACATCGTGGTCATCGACCAGGTAGACGTTGATCAACCGACCCTCCTGGAATGATCCATCGGTATCAGCCCCTTTACGACAAACCCGCCCCGGCTTTTATATCCATATTTCACCTTTCCGCCGACCGCCTTCGCGCGTTCATCCATGATCTCAAGACCGAAGTGACTCTTCCCCATCTCTTTTTTCGTAGGAAACCTTTTGGGTTTCCCGGTTCCGAAATCCTCCACGACGAACGACAATTCCGCTTCCGTACAATCGAGGCGAATCCGGGCGGACTTCGAATTGGAATGCTTTTTTATGTTCTCCATCGCCTCCTGGAGGATGCGGAATACGCTTGTTTGCTTTTCCGGAGACAGCCTGGAAAAATCGCCCTTGAAATCCAGATCCACATCCATCGAATTTTCCAATCTGAAATTTTTTACGTATTCCTCGATCGTCTTTTTCGCGCCCAGTTCATCCAGCATCAACGGCCGCAACCCGTAAACGATGCGCCTTCCCTCCATGATGGAATCGTTTACATACGATTTGAGCGAAACAAACGATTCGAGATCCGTTTGTTTCATGACCGGCATCGTCTCTTCCAGGTACAGAAGCTTGAACCAGATGCCCGTGAGCCTCTGGATGATGGTATCGTGAATCTCCGCGGAGATCTTCTTCCGCTCTTCCTCCTGCAGGTAAATGATCCTGCTCGCCAGGCGCTGAAGCATCTTCTGGCTTTTTCTCAATTTGACGAGATACTGGTTCCTCTCCATGGCCTGTGCGATCTTCGACACCACCGACAAGATGACGTAGGAATCGGCCCCGAATAATTGCCCGTTCAATTTCCCCGTGTTGATGGAAAGAAAGCCGAAAAACCTGCTTTCCGTGAAAATCGGGACCACGAGCCAATACCCGGTGGGAATGGTTTCGATGCTTTCCGAGTTTACGGGAAATTGCTTCCTGCCGTCATGGTCTACCAGGGAAGGAACCCGCACCTGAACCATCTTTCTCAATAGTTCATCCATTTTTTCATTGACGAACAACGCAAGCGCCACCGTGGAGCTTCCAACTTGAATCGTGGGAACAAAACGATTATTCGAGGCGCTGCTGTTGTTGATGGTGAGAATGACATGAGCCGCACCTAAAATATTCGATACCTCGTTGATGAATTTCTGGCTGAAGTTGGATATCTTTGAATTGTCGTCCAACGTATTCCCAAGTTTATACAAACCCTCGATCTGCATTCCTCTCTTTTCGATGATCTCATCCCTGGTTTTTAAATACGATTCGGATACGACTTCTTTCACTTTCCCGTATAAAAAATTTAATACGATCACCTCTTCATGAAGATCTTTTAAATTCATTTCCGTGCCGGAATAATCAGAATAATGGTTAATAAACTCTCTCGTGATTGCCTGTTCCATGATCGTATGAACCTTCAACGTGTTATGCAGAGGAACCTTCTGAACGACTCGAATATACCCCGTGCGGATCTGATCCTCCATGAGTGGCTGCATGTCGCCGCAAAGCGCTTTCTGGATCAAACCCAACACCATCTCGGTCCGTCTGCGCCCCTCCTCCGAATCGGCCATCAATATCTTGTATTCTTCTTTCAGGTCGGCTTTGCGAACGGACTGGAAGGTGGATTGAAGAATCTGCTGTTTCCGTTCCGAGATGGAATTTACGAGAAGGTGAGGGATCCGAAATCCGGCCTCGAGGATGGCGTTTTTCAAATTTGGCATATTTTTATAAATATCGATCGTGCACTCGATTGAGATCCCACAAAACCCAATTTTAAAAATTATCGTGCACTCCCCAAGTCGCTGTCAAGCAAGGCCGGGAAACGGCGAACATAAAAATAGGGGGATGCGATCATCTCGCACCCCCCTTGTAAGCTTGGTAGGCGGAACAGGACTTGAACCTGTGACCCTCGCCTTGTAAGGGCGATGCTCTACCAGCTGAGCTATCCGCCCGCCCGGATCTCTCCGCGCGAAGAAACACCGTAGCAGGCGCCCGTCTCCCCTGTCAACCGGCGATGGCCATGGATGGCCAAGTGCCGGGGCGGGCAGGGATGCCCCCGCTTCAGGAGCCTCGGACCGCTCGGCTCTGATATGATGCGACAATGAAGATCGTCCTCCTCGGCGCCGCGGGCTTCACCGGGCGCGCGGCCGCGGTCCTGCTCGCCCGCCGCGACGACGTCGGGGAACTCATCCTCGTCGATTACGACATCCGCGACGCGAAGCGGCTGGCGAAGGCCCTCTCCCCGAAGTGCCGATGGGCGATGGCGGACGTCGGCAAGCCCCTGGAGCTGTCCCGTCTCCTCGAGGGGATCGACGCGGTGGCCAGCACGGTGGGTCCTTGCGCGGAGTACGAGAAGGCGATCCTGATTTCTTGCGCGTCGCGCGGGATCTCCGCCGCCACGATCGGGGAGGGAACGATCGCGGAGGAAGACCGGCGCGAGATCGACGGCGTGTTCCGCGGCGCCGGCGTTCCGGCGGTCGTCGGGTGCGGGATGATGCCCGGGTGGACGGAGCTGCTCACGGCGCACTTCCTGGGGGCGGGCGACAGGTCGGCGCATCCGCAACTGCCCTCCCCGACGATGCGCTACCTCCTTTTCTCCCCCGCCCGGTTCGGCGGGTACGCGTTCCTGCGGGGGGTGGCGAAGGGGATCGCGGGAGCCGCCCCGGTCCCCGCGGGGGCGCCGGCGGGGAACTATTTCATGCTGCCGGACGGGTCGCGGATCGGCGTGCCGCAGGGAAAGGCGGGAATCCGGCTGGGAAGGATCGTTGGAACGGTGGGCAAACTGGGCGCCGTGGGAAAGGAGTTCTCCGCGGCGCTGCTGCTGTGGACGCGCGGCGGGATGCCGGAGCCCGCAGGCGCTCCCGTCGCGGTCGCCGGCGTCGCCGCGGGCGACCGGTTCGCCCGCGTGGAAGACCCGCGGGGTAATCTCGCCGCGGCCCTCCTGGCCGAGACGGCGGTCCGCCTCGCGGCCCGGCCCCATAAAGCAACCGGCCTCCTGCTCCTCCCCGAACTGATCGGGAGGCAGGAGGCCGAAGAACTCGCCGCGCGCCACGGCGCCCGTATCGTTACAGGGTAGCGGGCGTCCTCCACTGCCCGCCAAGCGAGCGCACGACGCAGGTGGTACCCGCATAATCTTCGGCGGCACCTTTCCGGAATAAGTATTGTGGGGACATTCAGAACTCCAGAACGTGCATGATCTCATCTTCCATTTTTTCGAGGTCGACGAGAACCTTCCCCCGTCTCGGCTTCCCGTTCGAGTTCCGAAAGTCGAACTGGAACGAACCACATTTTACGAGAGTTTCGTCGGTCAATTGCAGGAAGACGATCTGTTTCAGGCTGAACGTTACTTTTCTCAGACGGGACCATGCGCCCCGGGCAATGCGCTGGTGTTCATACCCAGATTTCCCACCTTTGAATTCCTCGTGCCATTTCTGGAACGTTCTCTCCTCGTCGTTGTAGACGACCTCTCCAAGCGCCAGGATCAGACCGACGCATCCGAATTCACCAACCGCTTTCGATGTGGCTTCCGAATCGTTAACGATAAGTTGATGGGAACTCGTGTTGATCGCGTGGGCCTTGAAATCCCACGGAATGCCTCCGGAGAATCCGTCAAATCCGGTCCTTCCGTATCGTGGGCCGGGAACGGTCATGATTCCGCCAAGTTGCGTGTCGCAGAGGTACTGGAAGTAGAAGCCGATCCACTCCATCTGCCGCCAGTGCCGACTTCCTCCGGCCTTCATCTCAATCAGGCATGTGCGCCCGTCCCACACACGGGGGCACACGGATTCGAGGCGTTCTCCAATTTCCCGGGAAGCCGCCGGAAAATTCATTTATGGTTCTCAAACAACGATAAATTTCCCACGCCCCGGGGCGAGTCGTTCGCGGCGATGCGATAGGCTCCCGTCTCCAGGCGTTCCTGCGCAAAATCAAAATATTCCTTGACGATCTCGAACCCGACATAGCGGCGCTTGAACATCTTCGAAACCACAGCGACCTGCCCCGATCCGAGGAATGGATCCATCACGATGTCCCCCTCCTCGCTGGTGTAGGCGAGGAGTTTTTCGATGAGGGCGGCGGGCAATTTCGTAGGGGTTTTCTTGTCGCCATGCCAGTATTCCCGGGGAATGTTCCAGACGTCTTCCAGATCCCGGTAGCGGAGAGAGCCGCCACTTTCGGCGCGCGCACCTCCGGGGAAACGGGCGCTGTTGAAGAATTTCCGTTTTTTGTCGTCCTTGCAGAGAAACAGGCAATGGTAGTGCGATGTAACGAATTTGCGTTTGCACACGACCCCGAACTGGTATTTCCAGATGAGGTGGTTGACCGTAGTGAAGCCGAGTTCGTCGGCTGCAATCAGAATATCCTTCAGGTTGTTCCATCCCGAAAAGATGAAGAAGGAGCCGCTCTCCTTCAGAACGCGCCGGACGCCTTCCATCCACCGAAGCGTGAACCGGCCGTATTCAGAGGCATGGATTTCGTTGTACCCCTCCATCACACGGGAGCCGGTACGGTTATAGTTCGCACGCTGGGCTTTGAAGTCTATTGCAAACGGGGGATCGGTGATCACCAGATCGACGGACTCCTCAGGGAGGGATCCCATCCCCTCGATGCAGTCGATGTTGTAAATGTGGTCGAACTCCGGATGCGTCATGTCCATTTCCTCACCGAAGGGGTGTCTACAAGATCGCCTGTGCGAGCGGAGCGCTCAGTGGGTCACCACATCGCCTTCCGGCGCGCCGCCGTGCGGCGGGACCGCCGGCGGGGTTCCCTCCTCGACCGGGGCAGACGCGTGTCCCTTCGTCAGGTCGATCGCCAGCGCGATCACCTCGTCCATGTGCTGGACGAAATGGAACCGTAAGCTGTTCTTGATCTTCGCCGGGACCTCCGCCAGGTCCTTCTCGTTATCCTTCGGCAGGATGACGGTCTTGATCCCTCCGCGGTGCGCCGCCAGGAGCTTCTCTTTAAGCCCGCCGATCGGCAGAACGCGCCCCCGGAGGGTGATCTCCCCGGTCATCGCGAGGTCGTTGCGCGCGGGAACCCGGAGCAGCGCCGACGCGAGCGCCGTGGCCATCGTGATCCCCGCCGAGGGGCCATCCTTGGGCGTGGCCCCCTCCGGAACGTGGATGTGGATGTCTATCTTCTGGTAGAAATCCCTGTCGAGGCCCATCAGCTCCGCTCGGGTCCGGATGTACGACAGGGCCGCCGAGGCGGACTCCTGCATCACCTCGCCCAGCTTCCCCGTAACCTTGAGGCTTCCCTTCCCCGGCATGATGGCGACCTCGATCAGCAGAAGTTCTCCTCCCACCTCGGTCCACGCGAGGCCGGTCGCCACGCCTATCGACTGCTTCTCCTCCGCCTCGCCGTACCGGTACCGCGTCACCCCGAGGTAGCGGCGCACCGCCTTCGGCGTCACCGTGATCCTTTCCTTCGCCGGGTTCTTCACCACTTCCCGCGCGATCTTGCGGCAGACGGAGGCGATCTCACGCTCCAGGCTGCGCACCCCCGCCTCGCGGGTGTAGTACCGGATGACCTGCAGGACCGCCATGTCGCTGAAGATCACCTTCTCCTTCGAAAGCCCGTGCTCCTCGACCTTTTTCGGAATCAGGTACCCCTTCGCGATGTGGAGCTTCTCGACCTCCGTGTACCCCGAGAGGCGGATGATCTCCATCCGGTCCTGGAGCGGCCCCGGGATCCCGTGGAGCATGTTCGCGGTGGTTACGAAGAAGACGTCGGACAGGTCGTAGTCCACGTCGAGGTAGTGGTCGTTGAAGGTGCTGTTCTGCTCGGGGTCGAGGACCTCCAGCAGCGCCGACGACGGGTCGCCGCGGAAATCCGTCGACATCTTGTCCACCTCGTCGAGCAGGAAGACGGGGTTGACCGTGCCCGCCTTCTTGACCTGCTGCATGATCTTCCCCGGCATCGCCCCGATGTAGGTGCGGCGGTGGCCGCGGATCTCCGCCTCGTCCCGCACCCCGCCCAGCGACATCCGGACGAACTTCCGGCCCATCGACCGCGCGATGGAGCGGGCGAGCGACGTCTTGCCCACGCCCGGCGGCCCGACGAAGCACAGGATCGGGCCCTTGAGCTTCGAGACGAGCTTGCGGACGGCGAGGTACTCGAGGATCCGCTCCTTGACCTTCTCCAGGCCGTAATGGTCCTCGTCGAGGACCCGCTCGGCCTCGGCGATGTCGAGCTTGTCGTCGGTCCGCTCCTGCCACGGGATGGAGACGAGCCAGTCGACATAGTTGCGGCTGACGGTCGCCTCGGCGGACATGGGCGACATCATCCGCAGCTTCTTGATCTCCTTCTGCGCCTTCTGGGTCGCCTCCTTGCCCATTCCGCGCTTCTTGATCTTCTCCTCCAGCTCGTCGAGCTCGGTGCGGCCCTCCTCGCCTTGCCCAAGCTCCTTCTGTATCGCGCGCATCTGCTCGTTCAGGTAGAACTCGCGCTGGTTCTTCTCCATCTGCTTCTTGACGCGGCCCCGGATCCGCCGCTCGATCTCGAGGACTTCGACCTCGGACTCCATCAGAAGCAGCAGCTTCTCGAGCCGCTCCGCGTCGGTCTCGAGCTCCAACACCGCCTGCTTCTCGGCGACCTTGACGGGAAGCTGGGCCGCGAGGGTGTCGGCCAGGCGCGCCGGATCGTCGACCCCGGAGACCTGCGTCGCCAGGTCCTGCGGGATCTTCTTGCTGAGCTTGGCGAAGTTCTCGAAGGAGGCGTGGACGTTGCGGATCATCGCCTCGGCCAACGGTCCGGTGAACGGCGAGGGGATCGATTCCTCGGCGCTCACCTGGAAGTACCGGTCGTTCGGGAGGTGGTGGACGATCTTCGCCCGCAGGCGCCCCTCCACCAGCACCTTGACCGTGCCGTCGGGTAGCTTGAGCATCTGGATGACGTGGCTGATCGTGCCGACCCGGTGGATCTCGTCCTCTTCCGGATCGTTCGTGGACGGGTCGATCTGGGACGAGAGGAAGATCAGGCGGTCGAAGGAGAGGGCCGCCTCGAGGGCCGCGACGGATTTGTCCCGCCCGACGAACAGCGGGACCACCATCCCGGGGAAGACGACGATGTCCCGCAGGGGAAGCAGCGGGAGGATCTTCTTGCGGTCTGCCATGGATCCTCCCTCCGGCGTACTCTCAGGCCAGCTCGGCCTTCTTACCTTCCTCGATCTCGGGCTGGATGCTCCCCCGCCCTCGGACCACGTCCCCGGTGACGATGCACTTGCGGATGTTGCTCCGGGACGGGATCTCGTACATCACGTCGAGCATGATGTGCTCGAGGATCGAGCGCAGGCCCCGCGCGCCGGCCTTCCGCTCGATCGCCTGCCGGGAAACGGCGTGCAGCGCCTCGTCGGTGAATTCCAGCTTCACGTTCTCGAAGTCGAACAACCGCTGGTACTGGCGGACCAGGGCGTTTTTCGGCCGGGTGAGGATCTCCACCAGCGCGTCCTCGGACAGCTCGTGCAAGGTGGCCAGCACCGGAAGCCGACCGACGAACTCGGGGATGAGGCCGTACCGGATCATGTCCTCCGGCTGGGTGAGCTCGAGGAGCTTCCCCAGGTTGCGCTCCGACCGGGAGACGATGTCCGCGGCGAACCCCATCGTCTTCTTCGACGTCCTGCGCTCGACGATCCCCTCCAGCCCGACGAAGGCCCCGCCGCAGATGAACAGGATGTTCGTCGTGTCGACCTTGATGAACTCCTGCTGCGGGTGCTTCCGCCCGCCCTTGGGCGGAACGTTGGCTATCGTCCCCTCGAGTATCTTGAGGAGGGCCTGCTGCACCCCCTCGCCGGAAACGTCCCGGGTGATCGACGGGTTCTCGGACTTCCGGGCGATCTTGTCGATCTCGTCGATGTAGACGATCCCCCGCTGGGCCTTCTCGACGTCGTAGTCGGCGGTCTGCAGCAGGGAGAGGATGATGTTCTCGACGTCCTCGCCGACGTACCCCGCCTCCGTGAGGGTGGTGGCGTCGGCGATGGTGAACGGCACGTTGAGGATGCGCGCGAGCGTCTGGGCGAGGAGCGTCTTTCCGCTGCCGGTGGGGCCGAGCAGGAGGATATTCGACTTCTGCAGCTCGACGCCGTCGCCCTTGCGCGCCTCGATCCGCTTGTAATGGTTGTAGACGGCGACGGAAAGGATCTTCTTGGCGCGCTCCTGCCCGATCACGTAGTCGTCGAGCGTCTTCTTGATCTCGGCGGGCTTCGGGAGGCGGCGCCGCTTCTCCTCGAGGTTCCCCTCGGACTCGTACTCCTCGGAGATGATGTCGTTGCACAGTTCGACGCACTCGTCGCAGATGTACACCGTGGGCCCGGCGATGAGCTTGCGAACCTCGTTTTGCGCCTTTCCGCAGAAGGAGCAGACCAGCAGGTTCGCCTTGTCGTTGAATTTACGGTTCAAGGGGGGCCTCCGTCAGTCGACCAGGGGTTTGAGGGACGCGGCGCGCTTCGCGACCACCTGATCTATGATACCATACGCCTTCGCCTGGTCCGCCGACATGTAATAATCCCTCTCGGTATCCGCCGCGATCCGTTCCAATGGCTGCCCCGTGTGTTTCGAGAGAATCACGTTCAGGTGCTCCCGCATGCGGAGTATCTCTTCCGCCTGGATCTTGATGTCCGTGGCCTGGCCGTGCGTTCCGCCCATCGGCTGGTGGATGAGGATCCGGGCGTTGGGGAGGGCCGTCCGCTTCCCCGGCGCCCCCCCGGCGAGCAGTACCGCGGCCATCGACGCGGCCTGCCCGATGCAGACGGCCGCCACCGGAGGCTTGATGAACTGCATCGTGTCGTAGATGGCCATCCCGGCGGTCACGATCCCCCCGGGAGAGTTGATGTAGACGTTGATATCCTTGTCCGGGTCCTCCGCCTCGAGGAACAGGAGCTGCGCGATCACCAGGTTGGCGACGTCGTCGTCGATCGGACTGCCGATGAAGACGATCCGGTCCTTGAGGAGCCGCGAGTAGATGTCGTAGGCGCGCTCGCCGCGGCTGGTCTGCTCGACCACCATCGGAACAAGGTTCATTCGGGCGCCCCCTCCGTGACTTCCGCGTTTTCCATCAGGAATCCAAGCACTTTCCGCTCCAGTAGCCGGTCGCGCAACGCGTCCATCCTGTCCTCGGAACTGTACATCTCCCGGACCTTCTCGTACTCCATGCCCTGGGCCTCCGCCATCGCCTTCATCTCCGCGTCGATCTCGGGATAAGACACCTCGATGTTCTCCTTCCGGGCGATCGCGTCGATGAGAAGACTCACGCGCACCATCCGCTCCGCGTTCGGCGCGAACCGCTCGGACATCTTATCGACGTCCAGGTTCATTTTCTTCAGGTCCACTCCCTGGGAGGAGAGCCGCCGGAAGGTGTCCTGCATCATCGCGATCGTCTGGCGCTTGACCAGCGTGGCCGGGACGTCGAACGGGTTGCGCTCCGCCAACGCCTTGCGCAGGGCTTCCTCCGCGTTGTGGAGGGAGTGCTCCTCGCCTTCCGCCACGAGCCGCTCCCGCACCTTCACCTTGAGTTCGTCCACCCCGGACACGTCGCCGAACTGCTTCGCGAACGCGTCGTCCATCTCCGGGAGCTTCTTCTCGCGCACACCGCCGACCTTGACCTCGAACGCCACGGTCTTGCCCGCGAACTTCGGGTTCCGGAAATCCTCGGGATAGGCGACCTCGAAGGCGCGCGTCGTCCCCGGTTCGACCCCGAGCATCCGCCGCTCGAACTCCTCGCCGTACGGCATGCCGCCCGAGAGCACGACGCCCGTGGAGTCGGACCGATCGACCGTTTCCCCCCCGGCCACGGCGGTGAACCCGAACTCCACCAGGTCCGATTCCGCGGCGCCGCGCCCTTCCACCGGGTGGAACTGCGCGAACGACTCTCGGAGCCTCTCGACCGCCGCCGAGACGTCCTGGTCGGTCACGTTCACCTTTTCCCTCACCACGGGGATCCCCTTGTAGCCGACCGGCTCGACCTCGGGGACGACCTCGACGGTGGCGGAGAAGACGAAATCCTTCCCGGGGACGACCTTCGCGCCGTCGACGCCCGGCATGGAAAGGACCTTGAGGTCCTTTTCCTTCACTACCTCGGTGAGCGACTCCTTCACCAGGTGCTCCGACACCTCGGCCTCGACCGAGTCGCGGAACATCCGCTTCACCATCTCCATCGGAGCCTTCCCCTTGCGGAACCCCCGCACCGGCACCATCCGGCGAAGCTCCGTGAACTCCTGCTCGATCCGGCGGTCCACCTCGTCCGCCGGTATCTCGACCGTGATCTTCCGTTCGACGCCGGAAACGGCGTCCACGCTGGTTTTCATCGCTCTACGGTTCCCCTTTTTCATT
>JAMDCN010000003.1:0-8881 GCA_023489025.1 Deltaproteobacteria bacterium
AACAACGATATTCGGATCGGAACGGATTCATCTCGCTTCCCACGGGGCTGATGGAGAACGAGGACGAAGGGTACTACATCTGGTGAGGTGAGGAATGCCCTACATCGCGGTAAACGATTCGGAGATCCAGTCGGGCGAGCCGATCTCCCAATCCCTGATGCAAAAGATCAAGGACAACTTCGACGATCACGAGGCGAGGATCGCCGGAGGCGGAGGGGGAGCCTCGGCCGGGGCCGTCGGGGAGATCTTGAACGGTTCCCTGGAAGCAGACGGCGATGGGGACGGTGTCCCGGACAACTTCCTCGTCAACTACTATCCCGGCGGGACCGGTGGGTACGATACGACCGACTACGTGCACGGGACCAAGTCGTGGCGATTCGATCTGCACGGGGGGGCAAACACCGGCGGCGGATACCTGGAAACGGATTACATCTTTGCCAACCGGCTTTTTTTCAAACCCATCTGGCTGGCATACAAGGCCAGCGCATCTTCCGGCACTCCACGCGTGCAGGTCATCGCCCGGTGCTTCAACAAGACCAAGGCATACATCGGGGAGGTGGTCGTCTGGAACACGGTCACGCACCTCTCGGGCTGGAGCCTTGTCGTTATCCACCACATCAACAGCGCCTATAACGACACGGAATACGTGAAATTGCGGCTTATCGGCGGAGCCGTGGACCCGGCGGGAGTCGTGGGATCGGTCTGGTTCGATGCCATCGGAGTCGAGGGGTACGGGGGACGGGCCACGGTTGCCGAGGCCATCGTCCAACCGCGAGTTTGGATCTATTCGTGGGGATGGTCGGCCATTGGATCGGTCTTTAACATCAGCGTTCCCGCAGGGAAGTACCAATGGCTGGTGGTCCCGGTAACGGTCTCAGGGGCGGTGGGGTGGGGAGGCGAAATACAGGAAGCGTACCCGGCGGACGTCCGGTGCTACATCGACTCGGCATATTCCTCCGTAGTGTCGTCTCCGAACGCGACCGCGGTCACCGGGAACTGCGTGCTCAATATCGGCGGCATGTCCGGGGCTAAGCAGTTGCGATTCCAGGCAAAAGGCCTCGGCAACGGGTGGTTCGAATCTCCTGTCTCTTTGCGGAAATTCTATGCGACGAACTTCCGCGATGTGGACCACGGAGCGGGGACCGAAGCCGACACGTTCGTAAAGCCTGCGGTATAGGCGGAAGAGCGCGCACAGGCAGTCCAGGGACATGGACATTTGAAGGGATACCCATTGTAGGCGCTGCCGGAATCCGGCAGTTCAACGAGACCCCGCTTGTCGCGGGGTTTTTTATTTGGGAGATGCGTCCATGAACCCGCAGTGCGTCGTGGACCGCGGTAAATGCAGCGTGTCCGGGTGTGAATCTATCGCCACAAGAAAGGGCTGGTGCGGGAAGCACTACTACCGCTGGCGAACCTATGGTGACCCGACCAGAAGGACGAAATACGACCCCAATGAAATCTCCATCGTCGGCGATGCCTGCCACATCGGCCTCTACAACATGCGCGGGGAACTGGTTTCCCGGGCGGTCATAGACGTCGAGGACCTTTCAAAGGTCCGCGGCAGGAAGTGGGGGCTCGGCGGCGATGGGTACCCGCGAACCGGTGCCAAGGGGCCGAAGCTCCATCAGGTCATCATGGGGTGCCGCGGAGTGGATCACATCGACGGGGACAAGCTCAACAACCGAAAAGTGAATCTTCGCCCCTGCAACCAGACGCAGAACCTTGCGAACGCGAGGGTGGGAAGAAACATCTCCGGGCTCCGTGGAGTTTCCTGGCAGAAGAACGCGTGGGTCGCGCAAATATCGGCTTTCGGGAAGAGGCATTACCTGGGGCGGTTCTCCGACAGGAATCAAGCGGCGCTGGCGTACAACGAGGCTGCGACAAGATTGTTCGGTCCTTTCGCGAGGCTCAATCCCATGACGACCACGGAGGTTGCATGAACCCGCAATACATTTGTATCCACCACAGTCTGACCAAAGACGGGCAGGTCGTCGACTGGGATGCGATCCGGAAGTTTCACCGCGAGGTCAACGGGTGGTCGGAGATTGGCTACCACTACGGGATCGAGCGGGTTGGGAAGGGCATTCTCCTCCAGGTCGGCAGACCGGAGTCGGAGCCCGGGGCGCACACGAAGGAGATGCACATGAACGGCAAGTCGCTCGGGATATGCGTCGTGGGGAACTTCGATTTGGCCCCGCCGGGGCTGGAGGTCCTGCGGTTCCTGGCCGAAATCGTCAAGCGGAAGATCGAGGAGTACGGCATCCCCGTACAGTCGGTCCTCGGCCACCGGGAGGTCGGTGCGATGGCGGGGTTCGATTGGAAGAAGGGGCAGTACAAGAGCTGCCCGGGGAAATATTTTCCGATGGACACACTCCGGTCACTGCTTTCCGGCGAGCTCAAATTCACGTGAAGCTTGGCCTGTGCTGGCCCGGGTTTGACGGGTGGTTTCCGCCTTTCACGGCGGAAGAGGTTTGCGTGCTGTGCAAAGAAAGATATAGGAGGTGCTTCGATGGCAAGCGTTCTGTCACTGGTGATTCCGGCGCTGATTCCGGCGCTGGCGGACGGATTGAGGGGGGTGTTCGGCAAACTGACCGGGGGATCGGGAGCGAAGCCGCAGAATGTGGAGGAGCAGATCCGGCTCATGGCCGCGGAGAACGAGCGGCTGAAAGCCCTAGCGGAGCTCGACAAGCCGGCGGAGAACATCTCGGCGTGGGTGGCGGACCTTCGCGCGTCGTTCCGGTACATCGCCGGAGGGATGATCATCCTGGCGGCCGTATCATCTCTCTACGTGCGCGTGGATCTTTTCCTCCAGGACGCTGTCTGGAACCTCGCCGGGAGCGTCTTCGCGTTCCTGTTCGGGGACCGGATGTATCTGAAGTTCACGAAGAAGTAGACGGAGGGAACGATGGAGCAGTCGGTTTCGGCGATGGTAACGGGGGCGATCATCGCGGGTGGTGTGGCAGGGCTCGTGTCTGTGGGCGGGGCGATCGCGACGGTCTCCTTCCTGCGCCAGTCGTTCACGGAGTTCAAGGCGGAGACGGCGTCCGCTTTCCGCGAGCTCTGGAAGAAGGAAGGCGAGCAGGACGTACGTCTCAATACGGTGGAACGGAAGCACGAAGGGCTCGAGCGGGAGCACAACCTTCTTACCCGCGAGCACCGGGTGCATCATGGGGAGGAGTCGCCTTGAGGCGGCCGGAATCTACTCTTGCAGGCGGGCAATGCATCGCCGGTCGTCGGTCTTCGGATCGTTGACGAAGAACCCCACCGGATAGGCGTCCATTTCCTCGGCGGGGGCAGGACGGAGGACCGACGAGAGGCGACCTCGATCCCGAATTTCCGTGTCGAGCCAGAGGTCGTAAGCGGCGGGTCGCACGATCACGGGCATCCGATCATGTAGTCCGGCGACCAGGGCGTTTGCGTCCGTCGTGACCAAGGTGCAGCTTTCCACGGATGAACCGTCCGGCCCCCTCCATAGATCCCACAGCCCCGCGATAGCGAAGGGGCGGCCGTCCTTTCTGCAGATGAAGTACGGCGTTTTCCTGCGTTCCCCCTTCTTCCACTCGAAGAAGCCGCTCGCCGGAACGAGACAACGGCGACGCCGAAAGGTGTCCCGGAACGCCGGTTTCTCGGCCACCGTTTCCGCGCGGGCGTTGATCATCCGATTTCCGATCGAAGGGTCCTGCGCCCA
Source organism: Deltaproteobacteria bacterium (assembly GCA_023489025.1). Next base: position 3,689 of record JAMDCN010000003.1, read on the forward strand.
GTGCGGAACGAGGCCCCAGCGTAGCCAGGCAAACTCCCTCTCCCCGGTTTCCGGAGAAACACGCACTGCCACGATCGGCTGGGAAGGAGCGACGTTGTACCGAGGGGTGAGATCGAACGGTATCCGCGCACCGAATTCTGTCGGCAGGGTGTCCTCGAAAAGGAAGAGCGCGAATCTTCCGCACATGACCCATTCTCCCCTTTCAATATCTTACTGTCCTATTTCACACGCCGCTTTTCATCTCTTGGGATTTCCCACGCAAGCGCCTGAAAAGACTTGCATTCCTCCAGGGCGCGAGTCCTCATGTGTCCCGGAAGGAGGTGATGCGCATGAAGCAACTGGACAGCGTGGAGTTGGCCCGCGCGGACCTGGCCGGGTGGCTGAGCCGCCTGGCGTGTCGGCTCCGCAATGACGGGCTGGCCCTTGTCGGCCGGGCCAGTCTGGAGTCCTCGCCAGGGAAGCAGGACTACGAGGATCTTGCAGAGATCTGGAACTCGCTGGAGCGGACGGCCTCGCTGCTGGACGCCATCCAGAGTCGGTTGTGCGCGGCCTGTCAGAGGCTGGATGTTTCGGAGCGCGTGACCTTCGGCGCGGTGCCGGAGGCGCGCGTCAATTCACCCAAGAAGGGAGGCAAGAGGCATGAGCAAGAAGAAGGGAAAGGCCGGAAAGCTGGCAGCCGCAAAGAACGCCACCGCGGCTGACGTAAAGAAGACGGAGGCGGCCGAGGCGAAAGGATCAAGGCTCCGAATGCAGGCCAACCCGCGGTCGATACGGAGAGGGAGCAAGACCCTCGGCTGAACACGTTGAGCGGAAGCACGAGGGGCTGGAGAGGGAGCACAACCTCCTCACCAGGGAGCACCGGGTGCATAATGGACCCGGCGGTGATGCTGGGTGCTGAAGGGCCACTTGACAGCGGCCCTTCAGCATAGACGAACCGCGACTATCCCTTCGGAGGATACGGGTCCTTCCCATAGGTATGTTCCGTTTGGATAGTCCCGTCGCTCCGGTGGATGATGATCTGGCCCAAGGGCTGGGCCTTCGCAAGCTCCTTGCCCCGATCAACCGCATCCGCTTTTTTGTCGAAGATGTTCGATGCGCGAGACGATCCTTCGCCCTTGACTTTCCAGCTTCCGTCGGTGGCGTCGGGAACGATGTGATACTTCTTGCGTTCGGTCATTTCTTCCTCCCTGGTGGTGATCAGTTTACAGCAGTGCTGACCTGACAGAGTTTGAGGATATCTATCCCCAAAACCGGCAACCCTTTCCACGTGCGGGCATCGAGCACGAGGTGGCTGATGTATCCATACAGCATACCTCTCAGAAACGCCTGCAGGCGAAGATCCTCGACCGCGGAAAAATCTGCGTTGACATACACGAACGTCATGGGAATGATCGCGTGGAATAACCCTCGATGATTGGGACTTGTCGCGGGTTCAAGAATGTCCGCGAGAATTCCGCCTGCAACGCCACCAAGGATTCCGAAGAACACGGTGTCCCCGTCAACCTTCCCGACCTTGCGATAGGAGCTTATTGCGTTTGCACTGCCTCCAGCCAGCGCTCCTATACCAGCATGAGCTGCAAAATTTGCCATGGTTGCATCCTCCGATGTCGTCGCGGGAGGGCGGAGATTGTCCGCCCTCCCGGATATTTGGGTTCGTCTAACTCCTACCGTAGGATCGGGTGTTCTTGTGACACGTCGCGCACATCGCTGTAAGGTTGCTCAACGTGTCCGGCCCCGCAGCAGTGCGATGGTGAGCCTCCCAACTTCCAAAATGCAGACCATGCGGACACCTCTGTCCGGCTCGGTGATGGGAACAAACACTCATCGTACACTCGCACTGGCCACCGGCTCGTTGATGCAAGGCGCTTCTGGTTTCCTGAGAAACTGCCATTTTTCCCTCCATTACGTGGGAGGGCGAACTCGTCGCTCTCCCATCTTGGTTTTTTTGTCTCTTCCGGGATTCCACGTACACGTCTACTGCTGGGGTTCACCCCCTGCCTGCCCCAAGATTTCACTTGACGGAGATCGAATCAGATGGGATATTTGCACCATCGTAAGGGCTGGCCACAGCCCGGATCTGACCCGTCAGTGAAGGGCCTTTATGTGAATAGGCCGGGGTTGCCGCCCCGGCCTTCATTTTCTCCCGCTATTTTTTCTTCACGAACACCATCAGTTTCCCAGCCCCGCTCGGTTTCCGCTCTCCCGCAGGGTAATGACGCCTGTGCTTCTCGGCGTATTTCTCCAACATTTCCTCCACCATTGCGGGCGGCAGATTTAAATCGGCAGCCATCTTTTTGAAGTCGATGGGGTCGCCGTAAATCATCTCGGCCATCTGTCTCACGGCACGCGGCTTTTCCAAAGGAATGTTTACCAACGATTCGGTTCGTAATCCCCTTGCCCCCAATTGCTGAAGGAGGTATTTGTACTGCCTCAAGGAGATGATCCCGAGGTCGCTCGCCCTCTTCATCAACGCCTGCACAGAAACCTTCCAGCGTCCGCCCAATTTTTGCAGGCTCATCAACGTTACTGGGGAACCGATCTCCTCCAACATGGCGGCTTCGGGCATGAGAAATTCTCCAGCGAACCGGTTAGCCTCCCGCTCCACATCGTCGATATCCTTATCGATCTTCTGGTGCATTACCAAGTGTCCCAATTCGTGGGAAACGCTGAACCTGAGCCTGTCTGCCGGGCCGTCCGTTGCAATAACGATCACAGGCCTCTGGAGATCCTTGCCGGTCCAAAGAGAAAAAGCATCGTGCTTGTCAATGACCTTCGGAACCGACAGCACCAGAACGCCGCCTTTTTCTATTACGTCGATTAGATATTCCACCGGCGTGTCTGGGGAAAGACCGAGAGAGGATCTCGTGAGACTGGCCGCAGTCACCGGGTCGCCCGTATATTTCGGCAGCCGGAGCGAGACGCCTTTGAGTTTCGTTTCCATCTTCTCGACGGTTTCGTAGGAGAGCTTCCCATACTGCCGAACCAAATTCTTGTCGGCGTACTTTACGGAAGTTCTCGCTCGGAACAATAGCGTTCCAAGAGGGAAGTCGAGAGATGGACACTGCTTGAAGAAGGCGATCGGGAACCCCGTCTGAAGAGCGATGGCCTCAAGCTTTTCCTGTAAAGGTGCGGCAAGGTTCCCTTCGAACTGGGCGATGGCAGCTTGGGTAATTCCAATCTTATCGGCAAGCTCCTTCTGGGTGAATCCTCGAATCTCGCGGGCCTGCCGTATACGGTCCCCGTTGATCATTCTGACTTCTCCCCAACTACCTTCGGTTCCGGAAGATATTCGATCGGAAGGTCCTCCGGAACGATTGCTTTGGAAATGGTCGGGGCACGTGACGCGAGAAGGGCCTGAGGAGTGAGTGGCCATACCCAGTGCTTCTCGACGGAGGATCTGCTTGTGTTTCCCGATTTTGGGCACACCAAGGAAAGTCCTCTGAGCCGATAATCAGATGTAACATCCCACACGACAACGAGATTGAGAGGAGCGTCATCGTCTTCTGTCTTCGAGGAAAATACCAGCGGCAGCTGGTGGTAGAACGCCTGCTTTGCCTTTGAGGGTCCTGGCGGTGGAAGGTCTCCGTCATCAGATTTCAGGATCCGGATCTTGTACCTTCCATTTGTCAGTAGCAGGCCATTGTTCGCCATTGTGTCGAGATCAAAAAAGTCCTCCGCTGTCTGGCCCGCCGCACGAAGATAGAGCTTTACGTTGTACCGGACGAGAGCAGGCGCAAGGTACGGGTCTATTCCCTGGTTGTGCTCGTCGAAGTATTCTCTTGTATAATTGAGAGAAGCCTCGAGGGCGTCGTAGATGACTGGGACGAGTCGCGAGAGGTCTTCGAGCACAGCTTGCGGTTCGGGAACTGGTTGCATGTTTCCTCCGGAGCGGGGGTTGCCCTTATGGTGCTTATAATATAAGTAAATATCGTACCGCTGTCAAGAGGGATTCCACTCGATGAGGATTTCCTCCTTCCTTTTATCCGCAGTCCCCGTCCGCATCTCCTGCTCCCGCGTTTCTCCCCTGCCGAAGTCTCCACTTCTGACACGGCGGTCGAGACGAAGGTTTCTCCGTCCGAGCTGGACGCACTGCGCAAACCGGTAGAGGAAGCGAAGGGAAAGCTCGAACGGGCCTTGGACGAGTAGAAGGCGCTCTCCGAAATGGCTCGCGCCCTGGTCGCGGCGGCGAAGGACGCCCTTCGTGTCGCGCTTGCCCCGTACCGGGAGGCGTGCCGGAAGGCCGGTGTCTAGTGTGAGTACGAGGGCGGCCGGAGCGCAAACGTCCCTGGGAAGGTTTCCTTCATCGTGGAGAAGACCGAAAAGGGCATCCGGGTCATGGTCAAGGGTCAGCCCAAAACAGAGGAAGTGATCCCCTTCGCTGCCATCAAGGAGTCCATCAACAAGGCCGCCTACGCCTACACCGAGAATCACCTTGGTCCGAATGAGGAGATCGGCAACAAGGGCGGCAGTCTCTCTCACTAACCGCTTGCGCGCCGTCCTCAACGCCAAACCCGCCTCTCTATGCCTGGTCGAAGGACTGACCGGGCATTTCTTCGGCAGGAGAGGCGAGAGAGAAGGCCATTTAACCCCGACCGTTCCATTTAATAAGGGCCTTATGGTATATAAGACCTTGTATAACAATATGTTATAACGTTCAGAAATACGCCTTGTTAGGGTCTGGTATGGTTTGGTAGACTTTTTATCGATGAACAAGACAAGTCTTCGACAGCCCGGCCCAGAGAAGATATCGACGTTCACCATCGGCCAAGCCGCAGAGATCCTCGACGTATCCATCTCGACCCTCCGCAACTGGGATCGCGACGGCAAGTTCCCGGCAGCCCGGCACCCGATTAACCAGTACCGAATCTACTCCCAGGAAAGTGTCCTTCACCTTCGCGAGAGCATTGCGGTTTACGGGAAGGGGCCGGAGAGTCCCTCCGGCCAAGGCCGAGCCGAGTCGCGTTTCGATGTAGCCTTCGTGGCACCTCTCGCCCTGAGGGAAAAGCAAATTCAGCAGGCGTACCGCCCATACATCCAAGTCCACAAGTGGTTCGCCAGGCGTCCGGGCTCCTTGTTCCGTGCGCTCCTGCTGGCGGAGTTTGGAGACGATAAGCCCCTTGGCCAAACATATTTTCTGGGTCACGATCTGAGCGGCCGTACGATCCTCGACCCGTTCATGGGGGGGGGGGACGC
>JAMDCN010000003.1:8891-15340 GCA_023489025.1 Deltaproteobacteria bacterium
GGTTGAGGGGAACGTCATCGGGTGCGACATCAATCCAATGGCGGCCTGGATCGTCCGCCAAGAGCTCTCCGCATTGGACGTCGCCCAACTGCGAGCCGTTGGAGCGGAGGTCACGCAGTTTGTGGCGGATGAGGTCGGACGCTACTACACCACGCGCTGTCTCGGGTGTGGATCTACTGCCGAGGCCAAGTACTTCATCTGGGTCAAGTCATTCCCGTGTCCTTCATGCGGGAAGACCGTGGAGCTCTTTCCCGGATACCTGATCGCCGAGAACGAGCGCCATCCCCACCACGTCTTATTCTGTCCGTTGTGCCGCGACCTCTTCGAAGTGAAGAGTCTTCCCGAACGCGGGGAGAAGATCCGGTGCGGCAAGTGCAAGTCCCAGTTTCAGAACGAGGGAGCGGCTCACAAGAACCATTATCGATGTGGCTATTGCCACCACCAGGGGCGTTACCCCCACGACCTTGCCGCGCTAGGGCCGCCGGAACACAGCATGGTCGCCATCGAGTACCACTGTGCCAGGTGCAAGCCTTCCCACAAGGGCCGGTTCTTCAAGGCCCCGGACTCAGAGGATCTCGGAGCCTACGCGAGGGCTGCGGCCGTGTATGACAAGAATGGCTCCTCCGACTACGTACCCGACGATCCCATACCGAAGGGCGACGAGACGACGCGCTTGCACCGCTGGGGCTACCGACAGTTCGCTCAGCTTTTCAACAAGCGCCAGCTCCTGAGCCTCGTCGCCCTCCTCAAGCGGATCGGGAAGGTCGAGGAGACGGCGATCCGGCATGCCCTCGCTACGGTGTTCTCGGACTTCCTCCGGTACCAGAACATGCTGGGCCGCTACGACACATACGCGCTAAAGTGCCAGGACATTTTCTCCGTGCACGGTTTTCCGGTGGGGCTGATCCAATGCGAGAACAACGTCCTTGGGATTCCCCAGGTGGGGACCGGCGGCTTCCGCCACTTCCTTGATAAGTTCCTGGAGGCGAAGGAGTACAACCTTCAACCCTTCGAAACGAAGAACGAGGGTGGGTGCAAACGTCGCATCGCGGCGGCTGGTGAGTACATCCGCGCGGAGTTCGTAGACCGCGTCCCTCGTCCCGGCGCTTCACGCCAAGCCTGGATCATCGCCGGTTCTGCGGGGGATCTCGATCTTCCTCTGTCCTCGGTGGACGCGGTGATCACCGATCCTCCCTACTTTGACAACGTGCAGTACGCGGAACTCATGGACTTCTGCTACATCTGGCTGCGGAAGTTTCTCAAGAAAGAGGTCCCTTACTTTCGGCCCGCCTCGACGCGCACGTCGGAGGAGCTGACGGGGAACAAGACCGCCGGTCGGGATCTGCTCCACTTCGCCGAGGGCCTCTCGAAGGTCTATCAACGCGCCGCGGCCGCGTTGCGACCGGGTGGGTTGTTCGCCTTCACCTACCACCACAACGACGTGGTGGCGTACCTCCCTGTGATTGTGGCCCTTCTCGACGCGGGGCTGGCAGCGACGGCGAGCCTGCCTTGCCCAGCGGAGATGTCGGCCTCCCTTCATATCGCGCGGACCGGTTCCTCCGTTGTGGACACCATTCTCATGGCCCGCAAGGAAGCCGACGGTCTGAGCCGATCTGAGGTCACGCCGGTGGCTTTGAAGGAAATGCTTGCCCGGCAGGTCGCATGGCTGCGGCGGGGTGGCGTCTATCCTACGGAGGGGGATCTGCGGTGCATGGCTTTGGGCCTCGTCTCCGTATGCGCGGTCAGGGATCTGGCCGCGGGGTGGAAGCCGCAGGCGGCCATTGCAGCCCGTCTTCATACCGCCAAGGGCTACGTGGATGCCACCTTACAGTCTCTCGGCGGCCTGGACGCCCTTGCCGTAGTCCTCAAAGACGTGCCGGTTCCTGCGAAGGAAGGCCAGCTCTTTCTTTTCTCCAGCGCAAAGTGATCGAACCTCACCTCGAGGCCGGGCCAAGGCGGCGGATCGGCTCCGCCTCAACGATGGCAGGGAGCGTCTCCAGGGTGTACGTGTATCCCTTGGTGTTGCGGATGATGGGAAGGAGCACGTCGTTGAACCGCCGGAAACCCTTGCCGTCCACGACTGCCATCAATGCGATGCCACGTCTGTCACAGGTATGCCTCAGCCGCTCGATGCGGCTGGCCTTGTCGCGGGCCGTGCCGCCGTCTTCGGCGAGCTTCGACTCGATCACGACGATGGGCTTCCTGCGGTGGGGCAGCGCGTAGTCGGGGGCCTGTTCGAACCCGGGAGCGTTATTGTACGTGATCCTGTCGTAGGGAATCCGGTGATTCTTCAGCAGCCTCTCCAGGGCGTCTTCGAGGATGTCCCCCTTCTGCGAGGAGAGCGCGTCCCGGACGTAGGCGAAGGGCCGACCCGTATAGCGCTCGTAGAGGAGGTCGGCAAGAGAGACCCCCTGCTTGGCGCACTGGTGCACAGATGCCCAGCCCTTCTCCGTGTCGATCTTGTCCTGGCGGGAACGGAAGCGGTCGGGTTCGAGATCTTCCGGGAGGACCATGAGCGTTCTCTCCACGATGCCGAACAGGGCCTCGCCGATATTGGCGATGACCTCCTCGCTCGGCCGCCCGGGGATCTGGTCCATTGTTTCGGCCCGCTCGATCTGCTGGAGCTTCTGCGGCTGGACAGTGGTGTCCGACTTCGTAAGGAGGATGTCCGAAAGCTCGTTCCAGGTGTAACCCGTGATGAGCCGGAACACCATGAGGCTCCGCGGGAACTGGGCGATAGTCTCCGCGGTCCTGCGAGCGGTGATTCCGGCGAAGCCTCCGGTGAGCTTCGCGGTCGTCTGGAAAACCTCACGGAAGTCCGCGGGCTCGATGATCCAATCGCTCCAGGGCACGGCGTGGTAGAGCGGGGTGAGCCGTGTCTGGTAGCGCCTTGCGACCTCGTTCAGGAGGGCGTCGACGCTCGGGGCAATTTCGCGAGTGGCTGTCTTTGTCCAGACGACGAGCCGCTGTAGGAGGGCCGGGGTGACCTCCTCGATGCTCTGCACGGCCGCCCGTAGGGCATCAAGAGCCTTTTCGGTGTCGATCCTGACGGGAAGCTTGTTCATAGCCGGTCCACGCCTCATGTAGACGAAAAAGAGTTCTCTGACGCCGCGGTCCAACCTGTGCTTGGCATCCATCCTTTATTGCACACGCAAGCAGCTTTGAACAGCCCTCTTCCAACTCGGCAGCGTCGGCCGGGATGTTGATTCGGTTGAGGGGAACGTCGTTGATAATGGCCGTCCGTTTCTGTCTTGCCTGCCGCATGAGACGGCGATAAACTGCCCGCCAAGGTCAGACCTCCGTTTCTCGGTTGCGCGCTCTTCGCCATCAGCTGATTGGCCCGGACGAACACATGACTCTCGGCAAACCGCGACGCAACATCTGGGATCTCGTACGCACGACCGCAAGGGTCGGTTTCCCGCTGTTGCGGGGCGACACGCCCTCTTCTGTGCTGGAACTCTTCCTCGCCGTCTTCGGGTCGCCGTATGCCAAGAGGTACGAGGAGTATATTGAGGGTAATCTCAAGGACGTAAATGAACGATTGGGTCGATTGGAGGAAATCCTATCCGATCTCGAAAGCCCGGCGCTGTCGGAGGCGGATTCTCGCGTTCTGGCGGTCCTTTGCGAAATCGCGGTGGAGGCCGACCGTGATTTCATCGTGGAGGACCCGGCCGAGTTTACCACGAGTGCCGCGCGGGAGGGCATCGACGCGAACGCTCTTCTGCGGGCGATAAGGTTTCTGGAGGAGGTCGGCTATGTCAAGGGGCTATACCATGTGAACATGTCCGCCGAGGAGATTCCCCGGGTGAGGTTGCTCCACGAAGGATTCGACAGGTACCTTAGAGACACCTACGCTGGCTACGGCGATCTCTACAAGATGGTCGTCTGGTTTCTTGTTCTGGAGCTGAAAGACAAGGAATCGGTCCGCTACAGTGAAGTCATCGCTAACTCGAGTTTCCCGCCCGTGTACGTTATCCACGTCCTGGACGACCTGAGTAAAAAGGAGTTGGTAAAGACGAAAATCCAGGACTACCCGTGCGACATGTCCCTCGTATACGGCGTGTCCGAGACCCTTCGCCGAGCGATAACGCCTTGACGGCTGCGGGCGGCGTTGCCCGATCGACCGCTCTCGCGCTTGCCTCAGCACTTTGCGATTCCATCGACATCCTTGCGGACCTCGTCGACGACCTTCTGAGGGTCGATCGTCCTGCTGCCAGCCTCCGACGATGGCTGCGAAACCGTCCTGTCGACAGACCGTCCATTTCTCTCTTGATCGCCGCATGAGACGGAGATAAACTGCACGACAGCCAAACTTCGTTTCTCGGTTGCACGCCGTTCGCTGTTTCCTTTTGGTCTATGGAGGAAACGCCAGGGACGTCGGATGTGGCCAAACGGACAATTGCAATCCCCACACTCACGCTGTTTGTTCTTACCCCACTACCATGCCTGCGAGACGACGCGGGCGGATCTCATCCGCACCTACCATCAGGATTGCGACCGCTTGGGACCCACTCGGGCGGCAGTCACAAGTCCACCACGCCATGCGCAAAGTGGGGTGGGACATAATCACGGGAAAAGCAGAGTGAAAAAGACAAGAGGTTCTTTAGGATGCTAACTGTTATCGCAACAAATAGGGTATAGACGGGAGGTAATTATGAAAAGGCGCAGCCCCCCGCTTTTAGCGACGTTTCTTCTGCTTGTCCTATTGCCGAGGTCTTATGCAGACTATGCAGAACCTGTTAACAATTTAACTTTGAGTGGAAGAAACGATTACGGAACCTATAATTACGTTATTTCTAATATGTTTCATACGGGTATGGACATAGTAAATTCCACAATCACCCCATCGCGTTATACTACTCCAGTATATTCATCCGACGGTGGAATTATACATAAAATATTTGGATTGAACGCGGATGGCACATACTTTATCTGTGGCGCTGGGACCAGTACAGCGCCGTCTTATGACGCCAATGGAGGTTATTACGACAGCAAGAACAACCATGGTTTCGGTATGACTGTCATGGTGAGGAATAACGATGGAAAATACTCACTGTATGGGCACCTAAACTGCATTAACTCTGGAATCACTCCGGGTGCGTCAATACAAAAAGGGGAGCAGATCGGTATTCTTGGAAATTCCGCATTTGAATATAGGAATTGTGATATCAACAGTTGTGGCACGCACAATGGTTTTGGAGCCCATCTCCATTTTGAGGTAAAAAGTGCCGGAGTGTTATTTAATTATTCTGATTCAGGGGATTACTTTTCTTATACGCCATTACCACCAAGTTATTATATATATTTCGATCCCGTTGTATTGTTTAACGCTTCAAAGATTGTAGACGTTAGCCCATTTCCGATCAAGGTGAATAATGAAATTTATCTTAGATCTGGACCAGGGGTAAGATACGGTAGATTATCAAATCCAAAAGGCCTGACAACTGATTTGCCAGTGGGTTCCCAATTTGTTGTGTTCAGGCGAGCTAATGTTTATCCCGATGCATGTGCGACTGGCACATGGTATCAGATACATCTGCCTTCATTGGAGTTTTCAACGAACAATATGCCTAGCGACATAGATGGATGGGTTTGTTCAGATTTAGTGTCGAGTGTCTCGTCTCCAGTTGGAACCGTTACTAACACTCCTGACTACGCTAATGTCCGCTATAGTCCGACAACCTCGGTTAGCAATGTTATTGGTAAGGTCTGGGACAATCAGGAACACGTGTATTTTCAGAGTCAGTCTGGAACCGGGACTGGATGCAACAGCCAGTGGTACAACATTTATTTGCAGAGCGGAGCAGATTATTCTGCCGGATGGGTGTGTGGTGATTATTTCAACACCGGTGGTGGACAAACACTATCGGTAAACCTTTCGGCGAATCCTTCAACCGGAAATGCTCCTTTAAACGGTGTCAATTTAAACGCAACCATTTCCGGAACCGCCGCTGGGCCAATCAACTACACTTTTTACTGTAACCGGCCTGACTCTGGAACAAACATTACCTACCCCAATGACTTTAAGATAGATGGAATAAATCCAGATGGTACCGGAGGAACAGTTATAAACCAAGGCGTTGCCACCGGATATTCGGGTGGAACAAATTTCACGGTTTATGGGGTTTGCAACTATTCTTCCGCAGGCACATATACCGCAAAGGTCATCGCGGAACGAGGGGCCTTGGCCGCCGAGGCGAGAACCACCGTTACAGTTACCACTCCTCCTGTTCAAGGATCTTTGTCAGTAACGCCTGTTGGTGGCCTAACGTCGTCCGGGATCGTTGGCGGCCCATTTACTCCGGTGAGCCAGTCATACACGCTGACGAACCCGGGGGGTAGTGCAATCAATTGGACGACCTCGAACACGCCGACCTGGGTGACCGTGTCGCCCATGAACGGGACGCTACTTGCTGGTGCCAGCGCGACGGTGACTGTGTCGATCAATG
>JAMDCN010000016.1 GCA_023489025.1 Deltaproteobacteria bacterium
CGGTTCGCCAAAACCTTCGTGATCGCCGCCGTCAAGGTCGTCTTCCCGTGATCGACGTGACCGATCGTCCCCACGTTCACGTGCGGCTTCGTTCGCTCGAACCTCTGCTTGGACATGTGAGACTCCTCCCGTTTAGTTGAGGGGGTTATCCGTCATGCGCCCTTGACCTTGGCGACGACTTCCTCGCTCACCGAAAGCGGGGCGGGTTCGTAATGGCCGAACTGCATCGTGTAGGTCGCCCGCCCCTGCGTCTTCGACCGCAGGTCCGTGGCGTATCCGAACATCTGGGCGAGCGGGACGTGACACGCGATGACCTGCGTCTTCCCGCGCGCTTCGATCTGCTGGATCCGGCCACGTCGGGAGCTCAAGTCCCCGATCACGTCCCCCATGAATTCCTCGGGGCAGACGACCTCGACCGCCATGATCGGCTCGAGGAGGATGGGGGCCCCGGCCTGGCACGCCGCCTTGAACGCCATCGAGCCGGCGATCTTGAACGCGATCTCGGACGAGTCGACCTCGTGGTACGACCCGTCGACCAGCGAGACCCGCACATCGACGACGGGGTAGCCGGCGACGACCCCCGTCTCCGAGGCCTCCCGGACTCCCTTCTCGACCGCCGGGATATACTCCCTCGGGACGACCCCCCCGACGATCTTGTTGGCGAATTCGAACCCCTTCCCCTTTTCGTTCGGTTCGACGGCGAGCCAGACATGCCCGTACTGGCCGCGCCCTCCGGTCTGCCGGATGTATCGCCCCTCCATCTTCGCGGCGCGGGTGATCGTCTCGCGGTAGGCGACCTGCGGCCGTCCGACGTTGGCCTCCACGTGGAACTCGCGCATCAGACGATCGACGATGATCTCCAGGTGGAGCTCGCCCATCCCGGAGATGATCGTCTGGCCGCTCTCCTCGTCCACGCAGACGCGGAACGACGGGTCCTCCATCGCGAGCTTCTGGAGGGAGAGCCCGAGCTTCTCCTGGTCCGCCTTCGTTTTCGGCTCGACGGCGATGGAGATGACGGGGTCGGGCGCCGCGATCGACTCGAGGACGATCGGATGGTCCGGATCGCACAGCGTGTCGCCCGTGACGGCCGTCTTGAGCCCCACGCACGCCGCGATCTCCCCCGCGTAGAGCTCCTTGATCTCCTCCCGCTTGTTCGCGTGCATCTTGAGGAGCCGGCCGATCCGCTCCTTCCTCTGCCGCGTCGAGTTGGAGACGTGGTCGCCGGAGCGGAGCGTGCCGGAATAGACGCGGGCAAATGTGAGGTGCCCGACGAACGGGTCGTTCATGATCTTGAAGGCAAGGGCGGAGAACGGGACATCATCGGCGGCCGGACGGGAGATCTCCGCCCCGCTCGCCGGATCGATGCCCTGAACCGCCCGGATGTCGGTCGGCGCCGGCATGCAGTCGACGACGGCGTCGAGGAGCGGCTGGATCCCCTTGTTCCGGAACGCCGACCCGCACACGACGGGGATGATCTTGAGGGCGATCGTCCCCCGGCGGATCGCCGCCCGGATCTCGGCCGCATCGATCGGCTTCCCATCCAGGTATTTCGCCATGAGGGAGTCGTCGACGTCGGCCAGCGACTCGATCAGCGCCTCGCGACGCGCCGCCGCATCCGCCGCGAGTTCGGCGGGGATCGGCTCCACCCGGTACTTCGCGCCCAGCGTGTCCTCGTCCCAGACCACGGCCTGCATCTCGACAAGGTCGATGATCCCCCGGAACCCGTCCTCCCGGCCCAGCGGGAGCTGGATCGGCACGGGGTTGGCGTTGAGCCGCTCCCGCATCATCCGGATCACCCGCTCGAAGTCGGCCCCGGTCCGGTCCATCTTGTTGACCATCGCCAACCGCGGGACGCGGTACTTGTCCGCCTGCCGCCACACCGTCTCGGACTGCGGTTCGACGCCGCCCACGGCGCAGAATACGGCGACCGCCCCGTCCAGGACGCGCAGCGACCGCTCCACCTCGATGGTGAAGTCGACGTGCCCCGGCGTGTCGATGATGTTGATCCGGTGATCCCGCCAGAAGCAGGTCGTCGCCGCGGAGGTGATGGTGATCCCCCGCTCCTGTTCCTGCTCCATCCAGTCCATCGTCGCCGTGCCCTCGTGGACTTCGCCCATCCGGTGCGAGACCCCCGTGTAGTAGAGGATCCGCTCCGTCGTGGTCGTCTTCCCCGCGTCGATGTGGGCCATGATCCCGATGTTCCGGGTTCTGTCCAGGGGGGTCGTGCGCGGCACGGTCGTCCTTCCTCCCGCCGGGGCCCTTACCAGCGATAGTGGGCGAATGCCTTGTTGGCCTCCGCCATCTTGTGGGTATCTTCCTTCTTCTTGATCGTCGCGCCTCGGCTGTTGTAGGCGTCGACCAGCTCGCCGGAGAGCCGCTGGTCCATCGTCTTCTCCGACCGCTCCCGGGCGAAATTGACCAGCCAGCGGATCGACAGGGACAGGCGCCTCTCCGGCCGGATCTCGATGGGAACCTGGTAGGTCGCCCCGCCGACGCGCCGGGACTTCACCTCGACGAGCGGCTTGGCGTTTTCCACGGCCTTCTTGAGGATCGCGACGGGGTCCTCCTTCGTCTTCTCCCGGATGGCGTCGAGCGACCCGTACACGATCCCCTGGGCCACGCTCTTCTTCCCCTTTCGCATGACCGTGTTGATCATCCGGGCGACGAGCGCGTCCCCGTAAACCGGATCGGACACGATCTCGCGCCTGTCGGCGCCGCTGCGTCTCGGCATGGAAACCCTCCCCGGCAGTGCTGCCGTTTTCGTCGAACGCAACAGGAGCGTCGCCGCCCCGGCCGTTTGCTCCGGGGCCATCGCGCTCCCTTCCGTTTTTCCCTCGATCCGGCGGACGTGCCGGACGATCAGTGCGGTACTGCTTCGTTCCGGTTAGGGGAAGCTATTTGGGTCGTTTCGCGCCGTACTTCGACCGCGACTTCCGTCTGTCCTGGACACCAACGGAATCCAGCTTCCCACGGACGATGTGGTACCGGACGCCGGGGAGGTCCTTGACGCGCCCCCCCCGGATCAACACGACCGAGTGCTCCTGGAGATTGTGCCCCTCGCCCGGGATATAAACCGTGACCTCGACGCCGTTCGTGAGCCGCACGCGGGCCACCTTCCGCAACGCCGAATTCGGTTTCTTCGGCGTGGTGGTGTAGACGCGCAGGCAGACCCCCCGTTTCTGCGGACAACGCTCCAGCGCGGGGGAGGCGCTTCTGGCGGAGACGACCTCGCGTCCCTTCCGGACGAGCTGGTTGATCGTGGGCATCCCTTTAGGTCACTCCCGGTCTAAAATTCAAAATAAAGAAGCTTTTTATCATAGCGAAAAATCGTAGTCAACCGGTTTCTTCCTCCTCGTCTCCGGTTTCCGGCTCGGAAGGCTCCTCCGGCGGCGGCTCCACGTAGAACGGCGGGTCGGCGTCGAACTGGGCGACCCGGTACAGGTTCCCGCCGGTTCCCGCGGGGATGAGCCGTCCCATGATGACGTTCTCCTTGAGTCCCGCGAGGGAATCGACCCGGCCGTGGACGGCGGCGTCGGTGAGGATCTTCGTCGTCTCCTGGAAGGAGGCGGCCGAGATCCAGGACTCCGTCGACAGCGACGCCTTGGTGATGCCCAAGAGCTGAGGATCGGCCTTCGCGGGCTTCCCCTCCTGTCCCTTGACACGTTCGTTCTCGTCCCTGAAGAGCCACTTCTCCACGCTCTGCCCGACGAGGAAGTTCGTGTCGCCCGGGTCGGTGATCTTCACCCGGCGCAGCATCTGCCGGACGATCACCTCGATGTGCTTGTCGTTGATCCGCACGCCCTGGAGGCGGTAGACCTCCTGGATCTCGTCGACGAGGAACCGGGCGAGCTCCTTGTCCCCCAGGACGCGAAGGATGTCATGCGGGTTCGGCGACCCGTCCATGAGCGGCTCGCCCGCGCGGACACGCTCCCCGTCGTGGACGGTGATGTGCTTGCCGCGGGGAATCGTGTACTCCCGTTTGTCGCCGAACTCCGGAACGACCTCGATCTTGCGTTTCCCCTTGAAGTCCTTTCCGAGCCGGACGACGCCGTCGATCTCGGAGATCACCGCGTACTCTTTCGGCTTGCGCGCCTCGAAAAGCTCCGCGACCCGCGGAAGGCCGCCGGTGATATCCTTGGTTTTCGTCGTTTCGCGCGGGATTTTCGCGATGATGTCGCCCGCCCGGACCTCCTGGCCCTCCTCCACGAGGATGTTGGCCCCGACCGGCAGCAGGTATCTCGCGTCGCTCGTCGATCCGGGGAGCTTGAGCGTTCGGTTCGCGTCGTCCTTGATCGAGATCCGCGGGCGGGCGTCGGGGTCGCGCGGCTCGATGATGACGCGCGTCGACCGCCCGGACAGCTCATCCACCTGCTCGCGGACCGTCACCCCCTCGAGGATGTCCCCGAACTTGATCTTCCCGGAGACCTCGGTGAGGATCGGGATGTTGTACGGGTCCCACTCGGCGATCCGCAGCCCCTCCTTGACCTTCTCCCCGTCGCGGACCAGGATCGTCGCGCCGTACGTGATCTGGTACTTCTCCCGCTCCCGGTTGTTCTCGTCGACCACGACCATGAACCCGTTGCGGTTCATCGCGACGAATTTCCCGTCCTTGTTCCTGACCGTCATGAGTCCCTGGTATTTCGACTTCCCGGTGTGCTTCGTCTCGATATAGCTCTGCTCGACGAGACGCGACGCGGTGCCGCCGATGTGGAAGGTCCGCATCGTGAGCTGGGTGCCCGGCTCGCCGATGGACTGGGCGGCGATGATCCCGATCGCCTCCCCGATGGCGACCATCTGCCCGCGCGCCAGGTCGCGCCCGTAACAGAGGGCGCACACGCCTCGCTTGCTCTCGCAGGTCAGGGCCGACCGGATCTTCACTTCGTCGATCCCCGACATCTCGATATGGCGGGCCATCTCCTCCGTGATCTCTTCGTTCGCCGACGCGAGGAGCTTCCCGTCGGCATCGTGGACATCCTCGAGCGCCACGCGCCCCAGGATCCGGTCGGACAGCCGGTCGATGATCTCACCGCCCTCGATGAGCGCCCGCACGGGAATCCCGTCGAGCGTCTGGCAGTCGACCTCCACGATGATGCAGTCCTGGGCCACGTCGACGAGCCGCCGGGTCAGGTATCCCGAGTTGGCCGTCTTGAGCGCCGTATCCGCGAGACCTTTCCGGGCGCCGTGCGTCGAGATGAAGTACTGCCCCACCGAAAGTCCCTCGCGGAAGTTCGAGGTGATCGGCGTCTCGATGATCTCGCCGGACGGCTTGGCCATGAGGCCGCGCATCCCGGCGAGCTGGACCATCTGCTTGTCGGAGCCGCGCGCCCCCGAGTCCGCCATCATGTAGATCGGGTTGAAGCTGGGGATCTTCCGATCCTTGCCGTCCTTGGCCCGGACCGTCTCGATGCTCATCTCGCGGAGCATCTCCTTCGCGATCTGCTCCGTTGCGGACGACCAGATGTCGACGACCTTGTTGTACCGCTCGCCGTTCGTGATGAGACCGCCCCGGTGCTCCTCGATGACGGATTCGACCTCGCCGGTCGCCTTTTCGAGGATGATGGCCTTTTGCGAAGGAATCTTCATGTCCTTGATGCTGATCGAGATCCCCGAAAGCGTCGCGTATTGGAACCCCGTGTTCTTGAGCTGGTCGGCCAGGATCACGGTGGCCTTCTGCCCGCACGTCCGATAGGCGAGGTCGATCAGCTCGGCGAGGTCCTTCTTCTTCATGACCTTGTTGACCGCCGCGAACGGGATCTCGCGGGGGACGATCTCGTACAGGATGACCCGGCCGGCGGTCGTGTCGACGGTCTTCCCGTCGACCCGGACCTTGATCGGCGCCTGGAGCGCGACTTCGCCCGCGTCGTAGGCGATCCGGACCTCCTCGAAGTTCGAGAAGGTCTTCCCCTCGCCCTTGACGCCGTCGCGCTGGCGCGTGAGGTAGTAGATCCCCAGCACCACGTCCTGCGTCGGGCTGATCACCGGCTTGCCGTGGGCGGGCGACAGGATGTTGTTCGTCGACATCATGAGGACCCGCGCCTCCATCTGGGCCTCGATGGAGAGCGGGACGTGCACGGCCATCTGGTCCCCGTCGAAGTCGGCGTTGAAGGCGAAGCAGACCAGCGGGTGAAGCTGGATCGCCTTCCCCTCGATGAGCACCGGCTCGAACGCCTGGATGCCGAGCCGGTGGAGCGTGGGGGCCCTGTTGAGGAGGACCGGGAGCTGGCGGATCACCTCGTCGAGGGCGTCCCAGACCTCCCGCTTCTCCTTCTCGACCATCTTCTTGGCCGCCTTGATCGTCGTGGCGTAGCCACCTTCCTCGAGCTTGTTGAAGATGAACGGCTTGAACAACTCGAGCGCCATCTTCTTGGGGAGGCCGCACTGGTGGAGCTTGAGCTCCGGCCCGACGACGATGACCGACCGCCCCGAGTAGTCGACGCGCTTCCCGAGAAGGTTCTGGCGGAACCGCCCGCCCTTCCCCTTGAGCATGTCGGACAGGGACTTCAGGGGCCGCTTGTTCGAACCGGTGATGAGCTTCCCGCGGCGGCCGTTGTCGAACAGGGCGTCCACCGCCTCCTGGAGCATCCGCTTCTCGTTCCGGATGATGATCTCCGGCGCCGAGAGGTCGAGGAGCCGCTTGAGCCGGTTGTTCCTGTTGATCACCCGGCGGTAGAGATCGTTCAGGTCGGACGTGGCGAACCGGCCGCCGTCGAGCGGGACGAGGGGCCGAAGGTCCGGCGGCAGGACCGGGATGACGCTCAAGATCATCCATCCCGGCCGCTGGCCGCTGTCCCGGAACGCCTCGACGATCTTGAGCCGCTTGGAGATCTTCTTCTTCTTGGCCTCCGAGGCGGTCTCCATCATCTCCCTGCGGAGTTCTTCCGCGAGTTTATCGAGGTTCAAGTCCGCCAACAGATCCTGGATCGCCTCTGCGCCCATCCCGGCCCGGAACGCGTCCCCGAACTCCTGCTGCTTCTCCCGGAACTTCGTCTCGGACAGGATCTCGAGCTTCTGGAGGTCGGTCTTCCCGGGGTCCACGACGATGTATTTCTCGAAGTAGACGACCGACTCGATGTCCTTCATCGGCATGTCCAGGATCGTGGCGATGCGGCTCGGCAGGCTCTTGAGCAGCCAGATGTGCGCGACGGGCGAGGCGAGCTCGATGTGACCCATCCGCTCCCGCCGCACCTTCGACTGGATCACCTCGACGCCGCACTTCTCGCAGACGATCCCGCGGTGCTTCATCCGCTTGTACTTGCCGCAGTTGCACTCGTAGTCCTTGATCGGGCCGAAGATCTTGGCGCAGAACAACCCGTCCCGCTCCGGCTTGAAGGTCCGGTAATTGAGCGTCTCCGGCTTCTTGACCTCGCCGTGCGACCACTTCCGGATCTGCTCCGGCGACGCGATGGAGATCCGGATCCCCGAAAAGAACAGGGGGTCCTTCGGCTTTTCGAATCGGGTGAAAAGGTCTTCCAAGGGAATCCTCCCGGATATCGTCCTATTTGGTTTTCTCCGCCTGCCCGTCGCCGATCAGCTCAACGTCGAGCCCCAGCGCCTGGAGCTCCTTGATGAGGACGTTGAACGACTCGGGCAGCCCCGGCTCGAGCGAAAAGTTCCCCTTCACGATCGCCTCGTACATCCGCGCCCGGCCGGGCACGTCGTCCGACTTGACCGTGAGGAACTCCTGGAGCGTGTACGCCGCTCCGTACGCCTCGAGCGCCCAGACCTCCATCTCCCCGAGCCGCTGTCCGCCGAACTGGGCCTTGCCGCCCAGCGGCTGCTGCGTCACGAGGGAATACGGCCCCGTGGACCGGGCGTGGATCTTGTCGTCCACGAGGTGATGGAGCTTGAGCATGTACATGGAGCCCACCGTCACCGGCTGCTGGAACGGCGGGCCGCTCCGGCCGTCGAAGAGCGTGGTCTGCCCCGTATCGGGCAGCCCCGCGTACCGGAGGTATTTCTTGATCTCCTCCTCCTTGGCGCCGCTGAACACCGGAGAGGCCATGAAGACGCCGTTGCGCAGGGAGTCGCGGACCGCGAGAACCTCGTTATCGGACAGCTCCCTCAGGTAAGCCGCAAAGCGGTCGGATCCATGGATCCGAACCAGCCAGTCCCGGGTCGCGTTCGCGCCGGCCTCCCGCATCCTCCGGGCCTGCTCCCCCAGCTCGCGGGCGGCCCACCCCAGGTGCGCCTCCAGGATCTGCCCGACGTTCATCCGCGACGGGACCCCCAGGGGATTGAGCACGACGTCCACGGGGGTTCCGTCGGCAAGATACGGCATGTCCTCCTCCGGCAGGATCCGGGAGATGACGCCCTTGTTCCCGTGCCTCCCGGCCATCTTGTCGCCCACCGAGAGCTTCCGCTTCATCGCGACGTACACCTTGACCATCTTGAGAACGCCCGGAAGCAGCTCGTCGCCCCGCCGGAGCCGCACGATCCGCTCCTCGAACACGGTCTTGACAAGCGTGACCTGATCCTGGGCAACCCGGTGGATCTCCGCGGCGCGGTCCTTGAGAGCCGGGTCCTCTTCCACGCCGATCTGGGGCCACAATTCCCGCGGGATGGCGTCCAGGACCTCCGTCGTGATCTTCTTCTTCCTGGCGAGCAGGACCTCCGTCTTGTCCTCGTTCGTGAGCCGCGTGGCCGAAGTCTTCCCGAGGAGGAGGTCCCGGATCTTTCCGTACGCCGTCTCGAGGATGATCCGGATCTCGTCGTCCTGGTCGCGCAGGACGCGTGAGATCTCCTTCTCCTCGAGCTCCTGCGCCCGGTCGTCCTTCTCGCCCCCCTTCCGGGTGAAGACCTTCGCGTCGATGACGATCCCTTCGATCCCCGGGGGGACCCGGAGCGAGGAATCCTTGACGTCGCCCGCCTTGTCGCCGAAGATCGCGCGAAGGAGCTTCTCCTCGGGCGACAGCTGCGTCTCGCCTTTCGGCGTCACCTTCCCCACGAGGATGTCCCCCGGCTTGACGCGGGCGCCGATCCTGACGATCCCGCTCTCGTCGAGGTCCTTGAGCGACTCCTCGCTGATGTTCGGGATGTCGGCGGTGATCTCCTCCTTGCCGAGCTTCGTCTCCCGCGCCACGCACTCGAACTCCTCGATGTGGATCGAGGTGAAGATGTCCTCCTTCACGATCTTTTCGGAGACGAGGATCGAGTCCTCGAAGTTGTAGCCGCCCCACGGCATGAAGGCGACGAGCACGTTCCGCCCGAGGGAGAGCTCCCCCTCGCTTGTCCCCGGCCCGTCGGCGACGACTTCGCCGGCGCGGACCTTCTGCCCGCCCCGGACGATCGGCTTCTGGTTGATGCAGGTGTTCTGGTTCGAGCGACGGAACTTCACGAGGTTGAAAATGTCGGCGCCGTATTTCCCCGACGCGTCCGGTTCGTCCGGCCGGATCACGATCCTTCGAGTGTCCACGGACTCCACCGTCCCGCTCCGCTTCGCGACGACCGCCGCCCCGGAGTCGCGCGCCACGACCGCCTCCATTCCGGTCCCGACGAGGGGCGGCTCCGTCCTCAGGAGCGGCACCGCCTGCCGCTGCATGTTCGATCCCATGAGCGCCCGGTTGGCGTCGTCGTGCTCGAGAAACGGGACGAGGGACGCCGCGACGGAGACGAGCTGGTTCGGCGAGACATCCATCATCGTGACCTCGGAGGCGCGCACCATGGCGAAGTCGCCCCCCTTCCGGGCGATCACGACGTCCTGCGTGAACCGTCCGCGCGCGTCGACGTCGGCGCTGGCCTGGGCGATCACGTTCTTCTCCTCGTCCATCGCCGACAGGTAGACGATCTCGTCCGTCACGGCCCCATCGCGCACGACCCGGTAGGGGGTTTCGATGAACCCGAACTCGTTGATCCGGGCGAAGGTCGACAGCGAGGCGATCAGCCCGATGTTCGGCCCTTCCGGCGTCTCGATCGGGCAGATCCGGCCATAGTGGGTCGGGTGGACGTCGCGGACCTCGAACCCGGCCCGTTCACGGGTCAGCCCCCCGGGTCCCAGCGCGGAGACGCGGCGCTTGTGGGTGACCTCCGACAGCGGGTTCGTCTGATCCATGAACTGCGAGAGCTGGGACGAGCCGAAGAACTCCTTGATGACCGCGGACACCGGCTTGGCGTTGATCAGGTCGTGCGGCATCAGCGTCTCGATATCCTGGAGGCTCATCTTCTCGCGGATCGCCCGCTCGACCCGGACCAGCCCCATCCGGAACTGGTTCTCGATCAACTCCCCGACCGTCCGGACGCGCCGGTTGCCCAGGTTGTCGATGTCGTCCGCCTCGCCGACCCCGTTCTTGAGGTCGATGAGGTACCGGATGACCCGCATGATATCCTCGTACCGGAGAACCGTCTGATCGAGCCCGCAGTCCGCGATCCCGAGCTTGTGGTTCAGCTTGAGCCGCCCGACGTGCGAGAGGCTGTACCGCTCGGAGTTGAAGAACATGTTCTCGAAGAGCGTCTCGGCCGCCTCCTTCGTCGGCGGATCGCCGGGCCGCATCTTCTTGTAGATCTCCTTGAGCGCCTCGTCCCGCGTCTTGATCTTGTCGGTGATGAGGCCCTCCCAGATGGCCCGGTCCGTGTTCTCGAGGTTGAACACGGTGAGGCTTCGGATCCCCGTCCCCCGGATTGCGGCCAGCGACTCCTCGGTGATCCGCTGCCCGCACTCGAGGATGATTTCCCCCGTGGCCGGGTCGGCGACGTCGACGACGGTCACCTTCTGCAGGAGGTCATCCGGCGGAAGCGTGATGGTCCCGAAGGAGACGTCCGCGAACCGCTCGACCCGCTTCTTGGAGACCTTGACGCCCTTCTTGAACGCGATCTCGCCGCTCTTCGGATGCCGGACGTCCACCGGCATCTTGAGCCCCACCATGAGCTCCGGCCGGAACGCCTTCACGCACTTGTCGCCTTCGCGCGTCACGTCCTCCGCCTCGTAGAAGGTCCTCAGGAGCTCCTCGGTGCTCTTCCCGAATGCGCGCAGCAGGACGGCGATCGGGAATTTCCTCTTCCGGTCGATCTTGACGTAGAGCATGTCCTTGTGGTCGAACTCGAAGTCGAGCCACGATCCCCGGTACGGGATGACCCGGGCGGAGAAGAGGACCTTCCCGGAGGCGTGAGACCGTCCCTTGTCGTGCTCGAAGAAGACGCCGGGAGACCGGTGGAGCTGGCTCACGATGACCCGCTCGGTCCCGTTGATGATGAAGGTCGCCCGGTCGGTCATCAGCGGGATCTCCCCGAAGAAGACCTCCTGTTCCTTGACGTCCCGGATCGTCCGCGCGCCGGTCCGCTCGTCGACGTCGAAGATGACGAGCTGGACCGTCACCTTGATCGGCGCGGCGAAGGTCATCCCGCGCTCGCGGCACTCCTCCTCGCTCCACTTGGGCTGGCCGATGACGTACGAGACGAACTCGAGGGATGCCCGCCCGTTGTAGTCCGTGATGGGGAAGATGCCCCTGAAGACGGACTGGAGCCCCGCTTCCCGCCGCCTGTCCGGCGGGATATCGACCTGGAGAAACTCGTTGTACGATTCCTGCTGGACCTCGATGAGGTTCGGAATATCGAGGACCTTCCCGATCTTGGAGAAATCAACCCGCTTGATCCGGTTCGCGTAATCCAAATAAGCCATCGTGTCACCCCGGGGGATTACCCATCGGCAATTGGTTCATGACGGGGCCGGCCCCGAAAGGCCGGCCCCTCCAAGACATCGGACGCGGAGCGCCCCCTACTTGATCTCGGCCGTTCCCCCCGCCTCCTCGACCTTCTTCTTCAGATCCTCGGCGTCCTTTTTCGCGATCCCTTCCTTGAGCGGCTTGGGCACGCCCTCGACGAGGTCCTTGGCCTCCTTGAGGCCGAGCCCCGTGAGCTCCCGGACCACCTTGATCACCTGGATCTTGTTGCCGCCGAAGCCCGTGAGGATGACGTCGAACTCCGTCTTCTCCTCGACGGGCGCCGTCGCCGCTCCGGGTGCGGCCGCCGCCACGGCCACCGCCGGCGCGGCCGCCGTCACCCCGAACCGGTCTTCGAGCGCTTTCACGAACCCGTGGAGCTCGAGGACCGTCAGTCCCTCGACCATCTTGATGAATTCTTCCTTGCTCATCGTCGCCATCGCGTATCCCTCCCGATCGATGAAAGATTAAGCGGTTTGCTGTTGAGTTTTCAGTTTGTGGATGGAATCGAGCACGCAAACAAGCTTCCTCTGCGACCCGGAGAGCGCCTGCACCAGCCGCGACAGCGGTCCGGCCAGCCCTCCCGCCAGGCGGGCCAGGAGCACCTCCCGCGCCGGGACCTCCGCAAGCGCTTCGACCTCCTTCGCCGTCAGGACCTTTCCGTCCAGGTACCCCGCCTTGAGGGTCACCTTCGGACTGGCAACGGCGAACTCCTTCATCGCCTTGGCCATGGCGACGGGGTCGCCCTTGGCGACCGCGATCGCGGTCGGGCCCGCGAACCACCCCTCGAGCTGCGAGAACGGCGTGTCCTTCGCGGCCAGGCGGACCAGGGTATTCTTGACGACCCGGAAATCCGCGTCGGCTTCCCGGAGCTTCTTCCTCAGGCCGGTGATCTCGGCCACCGTGAGCCCCCGGTACTCCGCGACCACGGCGCCGCGGAGACCCGCGATGACGCCGCGCAGCGCCTCGACGGACTCGGCCTTGCTCTTTTTCCTGTTCACCACGCCTTACGCCCCCTTTCCTTGATGAGATGCGTTTCTTATCGAAACCCCCGTCAAAGCAAAAGGGCCAGGCGCGGGGAGACATCCCGCACGTTCGCAACGACCCCGGCTCCCTTGTCTGCGCGGGCCGGGCGGGGTTCCTTCCCCCACCCGCTTGGTCGCCTCCCGGCGAACCCGCGGTCTTTGACAAAAGAAGTTTCCGCTTTTTGTAAAAGAGCGATACCCCGTCCGCCTACTGCCGCGCCGCGATCAAGGCGCTCGTGTTGAGCCGGATCCCGGGCCCCATCGTCGTCGACAGGGCCACGATGCGGAGGTACGTCCCCTTTGCGGCGGACGGCTTCGCCTTCATGATGGCGTCGAAGAAGGAGAGGAAGTTCTCGCGGATCTTCTCCGTCCCGAAGCTCACGCGCCCGATTCCGGCGTGGAGCGTCCCCGTCTTGTCGACCTTGAACTCGACCTTTCCGCCCTTCAGGTCCCGAACCGCCTTGGTCACGTCGAAGGTGACCGTCCCCACTTTCGGGTTCGGCATCAGCCCCCGGGGCCCCAGGATCTTTCCGATCTTCCCGACGGCGCCCATCATGTCCGGGGTGGCGACCGCCTTGTCGAAATCGAGCCACCCTCCCTGGATCTTCGCGACGAGCTCGTCGGAGCCGACGAAGTCGGCCCCCGCCTCCCGGGCCTCCTTCTCCTTCTCCCCCTTCGCGAACACGAGGACGCGGACGGTCTTCCCGGTCCCGTGCGGCAGGACGACGGATCCCCGGACCTGCTGGTCGGGGTATTTCGGGTCGACGCCGAGCCGCATCGCGACCTCGACCGTCTCGTCGAACTTCGCCTTCGCCGTCTCCTTGAGAAGGTTCATCGCCTCGTCGAGAGAATACTTTGCCTCCCTGTTCACCTTGCCGCGTGCTTCCAGGTACCTCTTGCCCCTTTTCGGCATTTCTCTCTCCCTTCCCGTTCCCGCTATGCGTCAGACGACATCGAGCCCCATGCTGCGGGCCGTGCCTTCGATCGTCCGGATCGCCGCCTCGATGTCCTTCACGTCGAGGTCCGGCAACTTGAGCTTCGCGATCTCCTCGACCTTGGCGCGGGGGATCTTCCCGCACTTCTCGCGTTTCGGGTTCTTGCTCCCCTTCTCGAGCCCCGCCGCCTTGAGGAGGAGCACGGAAGCCGGAGGCGTCTTGGTGATGAACGTGAAGGAGCGGTCGGCGTAGACGGTGATCACGACGGGGATGATCATCCCGTCCTGCGGGGCCGTCTTCGCGTTGAAGGCCTTGCAGAACTCCATGATGTTCACCCCGTGCTGCCCGAGAGCGGGCCCCACGGGAGGCGAGGGGTTCGCCTTCCCCGCCGGAATCTGAAGCTTGATCTGGGCGACGACTTTCTTGGCCATGGTTCCTCTCCCGCTCCCCGATTAGCTTTTCTCGACCTGGGTGAAATCCAGCTCGACGGGCGTCGCGCGCCCGAAGATCGACACGAGGACGACGACCTTCCCCTTGTCCGGCTTGATGGTGTCGACCGTCCCGGAGAAGTTCGAGAACGGCCCGTCGGTGACCCGGACGTTCTCCCCTTCGTTGAAAGACACCTTCGGCTTCGGCCGCAGGCGCCCCTCCGCCATCTGGGACCTGATGTCCTCCACCTCGGATTCGGGGATCGGGGAAGGGTTCTTCCCCCCGACGAACCCGGTCACTTTCGGCGTGTGGCGCACGAGGTGCCACGTCTTTTCGTCCATCTCCATCTGGACGAGGAGGTACCCGGGGAAGAAGGAGCGCAGCCCGGTCCGCTTCTTCCCCTTTTTCATCTCCACGACCGTTTCGGAGGGGATCAGGACGTCCCCGAACCGGTCCGCCGTCCCCTCGGACGCGATCCGGTTCAGGAGCGATTCCTTCACCTTCTTCTCATACCCGGAATAGGTATGAACGACGTACCACTGTTTCGCCATCATTCCCTCTTTCGGGAGTCAGAAGTTCAGGACGGAGTAGACGATCCGCCCGAGGGCGTAATCGACCAGCCCCAGGAAGACAACGATGATCAGGACCGTGACGATGACCACCATCGTGGAGGCGGCCGTGTCCTTCCGCCCCGGCCAGGTGACCTTCTTCATCTCGGTCTTGAAATCCTGCAGGAACCCCGCGACCTTCCCCCAAAGCGTGTCCCCCTCGCGCCGGCCGCGCGGCTCCTCCAGGGTCGTCCGGGTTCCCGGAAGACGCTCCATCAACCGTTCCTTGAACGACTTCGCCATGAAGATGCCGACTCCCGTCGCGAAAAGAGTGGCAGGCCAGGAGGGATTCGAACCCCCAACACCCGGATTTGGAGTCCGGTGCTCTATCCGTTAGAGCTACTGGCCTACGCTGCCGTTATTTCGTTTCCCTGTGCGGCGTGTGCTTCCGGCAAGCCGGGCAGAACTTCTTCAGCTCCAGCTTCTCGGTCATCGTCTTCTTGTTCTTCGTCGTGGTGTAGTTCCGGTTCTTGCACTCGGAACAGGCCAGCGTGATGATCTCCCGCATATCGTCTCCCGCGCCCCGCCCGGCGTCCCGTTACTCGACGATCTCCGAGACGACGCCGGCGCCCACCGTGCGTCCCCCCTCCCGGATCGCGAACCGAAGCTCCTTCTCCATCGCCACCGGCGTGATCA
>JAMDCN010000122.1 GCA_023489025.1 Deltaproteobacteria bacterium
CGCGAACACCACGAACAACCCAGCCGTTGGTGTCGCAGATGTTCACGTCGTTTGTCGAGGACCGCAGGGTCATGCCCGAAGGGGCTTGGTTTAAGTTCGTGGCGGTCCGGTGACCGGCCCCGCCGACGACCCATGATGTCCCATCCGTTACCTGAAGCGTGATCGTGTTGTAGGCGATGGTGCTGCTACTTGCACCCCCCGAAGCGTTCGCCCCGATGGGAGAAGAGTGCTGGCCCCTAAGGACAACCGCCGAGACGGAGGTTGCGTTCGTCCAGGTGCCGCAATTCGCCTCCGACCCCGTGGAGATCTTGTATCCGATCCGGTGTGAGTTGGTGTTCGCCCCCGCGGGGTTGGCGATGTTGGTGTATCCGGTCGCAAGAGATGGCGCGGTGGTCGATCCGTCCCGATGGGCGAATACAACGATGATGTCCCCCGAAAGATTCGTCCCCAGGGTCGCGGTGTTGGCCTGCGCAGATACCGACGATATGTAGGAGATCGCCATGTTCTACTCCGGAAGCGGAGGGATCCCCTGCCACGGGGCCATCAGCTGCATGATGGAGAGTTTCCGAACGTTTCCGGCGGTTTTGGCGATCTTTTGGACCCCGCGGTCACCGTTGAATCCGTAGAGGAGGACACCATTTACGTCCTCGAGCACCATCGCGTAGTTCGTGACGAACATCTCGTCGACGTGGGCGTTTGACCCCCATTCCCCCTGGATGTCGAAGTTCCCGGTGAGCATGTTGCACCCGTTTGACGGGGCGTAATTCCATTGGACGTACTGATCCCCTTCCGCGCCGACGTAGATGTGGAGGATGTCGTTCCAATCCAGCGTCAACACGACGAGGTACCACGTATCGACGGCGATGTCGGTCTTGGCGCTCACCGCCTCGACGGTGGAATACATATAGGGGCTGTTGTACCCGTTCCATGCGACGAAGGCGTTGCGGGGCGCATCGTAACGGACCCCGTAGACCCGGTTGTTCCCGTCAAGGTCCTTGTTGAATAGGCCCATGTCGTACGTGAGGGTGTTCAACCGGACCCACAATCCGATGGAATATCCCTTGTTCACCGATCCCGAACTCTTGCCGGGAAAGCTGGCGGACAGGCTGCCGTCCGGGATCTCTAGGCCGCAATAGGTCGTGGCGAAGTTGATGGAGAACGACCCCTGCACCTTGTGTGTATCCTGATACGTCGGTCCCGAATCGGAATCCGCCAGGTCGTTGTTGTTTGCGGTTTCGTCGAGCACCGGGTCCGCGGAATCCTCCATCAGCCACAGCGCCTGCGTTTCGCTCATCACCCCCCAATTGTTGGGCGTTTCCGTAGGTAAAGATGTCAGTCGAACCGCCAGGTAGCCAAGGTTTGCTTCCGTGGACTCCGTCGTAAAGGTCGTCGGAGGCGAGCTAAAGGATCCGCTGGTGCATTTGTCCCATGTCGAATCGGCGAAGGAAATGATCTGGAACCCGCCCGCGTCAGCGATGACCGCGAGCCGATACGTCACCCCCGCTTCGAGCAGCGTGGTCCCCGCCGCGGCCCCATACGTCCACCCCGTCGCCGCCGGGGTATCGACAGTGATCGCTTCCAGAAGAGAATTGCCGGCGTCGTAGATGAGCACCTTGATCCCGACCCCGGTGTTGGCGGCGTCCACCGACACCTCCGAGACGTACCCCTTCCTCGGCGTGGTGAACGTGATGCCGTAGGCCGTTCCAGCCATCAGCGTCTTGGGCGTTATTCCCCCTCCGAAGTCGACGAAGTGCTCTGTGTCTTGGAAATCCCCTCCCGTCCAATCGTCCATGTCGTCGGTCGCGTACCCGAAATATGCGGAGATACCGGGTGCGCCGTCGCTGTAGGTCACGTCCCATGAATTGACGAGAGTTTCATTGCTCCCGTCCCCGAATATCCCGCCGGCAATCCACGGTCCATAGTTCCGAAGGATCATGTACTCGTTTTGCTTGAGGCCGTCCGCTTCGGAGTAGGAGAGCAGCGTCGACGATCCATCGTCCCAGCGGCGAAGCCGGGTCATCCAATCCTCGCCGTCGCACTCGTATCCGTTGAACCCGGTGGTTCCGCTGGATCCGTTCACGATAACGGCAGGGACATAGGCGCTCGTGGTCACCTTCCTGACCTTCGACCATTGGGTCGGCTGGAATGGGCCATCGGTACGGATTGCCCTCGCCCAGGCGCCTTCAAGGCCGGAGCGGACTTTGACCTCGTTTCCCGATAATGCGAGGACGTTGCTGCCTGTCGGCGCGGTCCAGTTTCCGCCGCCGGATAGTGGGTCCTCATCCGCCCGGTTGAAGGTGTCCGAGAGGCTTTTCCACGGATACGCCATTACAGCGCCATCCCCGCGAATTGGATCCTGCAAACCCTGGACTCCCGCATACCCAGATCGGTGAGTACCTCGCGGACCTTCGTCGTTCCGGAATACTTGTCCGCTGGGATGCCGTTTTTCCCTGCCCACACCTTTATCCCGTTAAGCCTTGCGGCAGGGATCGTGCTCAAATCCGCATCTATGTTGTGGGTCAAAAACTCGAAGGCCGCGCTCTCCTTCTGCCCCTTCATCCTCTGCGATGCGAACGCCAGCCCCTTAAAGAATGAAACGATCTCTCGGACGTAGGTTGTCGCATCGATCCAATCGGTGGGGATCCCGTGGGCCTCCAGCCGCGCGGCGATCCGGTTCCTCGTCGCTGCGGAGATGTTTCCGACCTGCACCCCGAGCTTGTCGATGGGGATAAAGGCCAGGTCCGCGTCGAGGTCGAGGGCGTCGAGGGCATCTTGTGTAACCTCCATGAGGCACAAAAACAGGTTGCTCCCCCGGTACTCGATGGAGGAGTACTTCGTGACTCCCGTTCCGTGGATCTTCGGGCGATATGGGTCTGTGTCGGTCCCCGACCCAATCCTCGGAGCGATGGCGATGATCGTCGGCATTTATAACCCTCGTATTGCGGCCTTAAACTGCACCCACGTCGCCGCCGGCTTACCTTCCAGGACCCTTATCCTGTTTTCGTGGTTGAATACCGCCTTCCCCATCCGCATGGCGAGATCCCGAAGGAACTCCACCTCCTCCATCTCCGCGACCTGTTCCGGCGTGGGCGCGGGAGGAGGCCCCGGGTCCACGTACACCGGAACTCCGTCCACCACGGTGTTCTCGTTGGTTATCGGGGCAGTGGCCTCGACCACTCCCTCCCCCGCGTTGTGCGCCTGATGCGCCAGATCCGCGTCCGGACAGGAGCCGTGACGGCGGATACTCCCGGTGATCGTGTTGTAGACGGCGAAATACTTCACTTCCTGACCTCCATGAGCGTCAGATGACAGCTCGATACGGCCACGGTTTTTGAGGAATCCGCCACGCTCATGTAGACGTAATAGGTGTAGGTTCCCGCCGACGGCTGATCGACGTACCCCCCGCCAATCGGCAAGACAACCGAAGATGTCCAGGCTTGCGACTGCAAGGTGAAAGAACCGTTTAGCATCGTGGAGCCGCGGAAAAAATACACATAAAGAAACGACCCCGTGCTCGTCATGGCGGAACAGGAGAAGTTGATGAACACAGGTTGCCCATGCGTGGTGATGGAGGCCGAGATGACAGCCTGCCGGTTTGTTTCCTGCGAGCTGACTATGCTCCCGCTCCCGTCGTAGGCGCTCACCGGTACGGTCACGGCGTTGTCGTCGATCTTCGCGGTCTGCACGATGAGGTTTTTTAGGTTCGCCGTCTGGGCGATGATCTCGTTGGTCCCGACCTTGGCGGCCGTGATCGCGCCATCCACGATCAGATCCCCCGGGATCACCTCCTCGACCCGGATGTCTTGTATCTCCTGGTAGCCTGCGGTCCCGTTGTAGTTGAGCAACGCCCCCAGACGCATGGTGCGGGCGTTGGATGGGATCGCCCCCTTTGATGTGCCGGGTCCGAACCTGCCCGAGTAGTAAGTCCACGATGTGGAAAGAGTTACGCCACTTGCGGGGTAATACCAGAACGATCCGTCCCCGCTGATACGCGATCCACCTGAGTCATAGAGGTCAAGGCACAGGTAAAAGACCCCGTTGCCTGCAATATTCCTCCTCGCCCATACCTTGACCCGGTATACCTTGTCCGGGTCCACGGGATAGAAGCGGTTCTCGACGATGTTGACGGCGGCATTTGTAGGGCTCCGGAAGCATTTGTTGCCGACCTTGCCGTCGGTGAGCGTCTGGACCGTGACGTTAGGCGGGTTCGATTCGACGGAATAATCGCACCAGGCGGTGAGGTCGTCGCAATGCGGGTTCCGGTTGATCGCCGCCCCCCATCCACCAATGACCATGTGCTTCGCGGCGATGGAGTCTGCCGCGATCTCGTTTGCGCCGACGGCGCCTGCGGCGATCTGCCCGGCCACGATCTGGTCGAACAGGGCGGTATGCGATACGGTGCCCTCAAGAATATCCGCGCCGTCCACGACGGCCGACCACCCGATCGATCCTCCGCCGATTTCCGAGGCATACCAGTCGTCCAGATACGTCGTGGAATCCCCGACGTAGATCCCTGGCTGGCCGGAGGCGATATTTGCGTCCGTGGCCTGGCAGACCAGTTGCCCGTTGACGTATCCCTTAATCGATGTCCCGATCGCCGTGATCCTGACGATGTCGCCATTTTGCGGCGTGGGAGAGGTGGCGTAATTAAGGTTGGTGATCGATCCGGAGGAGACCCTTTCCAGATTCCATCGATTCGTGCCGGGGAGCCAGACGAACCGGTAGCAGGTATTGGCCGAATCGGACATACGGACGGCAGGACCGGCATCGTCTGCCCAATTCGAGATATTCTGGATCTTTACCTGAACGAGCTGGTCGTTTCCGAAAGAGCTGGCATTCCAGTAGGCGAACGCGTCGGGATTCCCCGACGCCGCGCAGTACGCGCTCCCGGTGGCGACCACCGTCCCCGAATCCCCCGGCTGCTGCGTCCAGTTTGCGCCGAGCGAACTGCGGTCGAAGCCATCGGATGCGTTTACCCCGCCCCCTCCCACCTGGTCGTTCCGGTACAGCTTCCCATCGGAGGTCAGGTAGACGATCTTGCCTTCCGGATACGCGCCATCCGGCAGGGTGGGAAGCTCCGTGACCACCTCAGGGAACACAATCTCGTTGGCGAGTTTGAACTTGTTGATCGCCTGATCCGCAAGGTCCCCGGTATCGATCGCGGCGGTGACGACGGAATGCCCGGCACTCTCCCCGCTCTCCCATGCGGAATAAGTGCTAAAGATCGAACGGGTCCGAAGCCAGTAATAGTAGGTAGCTCCGATGGCGCGGTTTGAATCGATGAACACGTTGGAGTGGATCTCGCCGGCCTTTGTCGCGGTGGATCTCGCGTTAACGCTGTTCCTCCAGACCTCGACCACGTCGTACGACTCGTCATTGATCGTCTGCCACTCGACCCGAACGGCGGCGAACAACCCCGTGATGCTTACAAACACCGGAACGGGTACGACATGCGTGAGCGTGATCGAATCGTACCCCGTTGAATAATTCGAGAAGGTGTCATGGGATTTGAGGTAGAACGTGATCGTTGCGGAAGAGGGCTTGTAGGTAAAGGATGTCCCCTTCCCCTGATAGATCATGTTCGTCGCGTTGCCCCAATTCAGGTCCGTCCTGACCTCAAAGAATCCAAGAAGTGGATCCGAGATCGCCTGCCAGACAAGTTGGATCTTGTCGGTGTAGAAGCACAAAGCGTCGATGAACATCGGGTCGGGAATGACCGGTTGCGTGTCCCTCCCAAGCGTAGTGAGGGAAACGATCACCCCATCTGCGATATTCGTGGTCGGCGTGACGGCGAACTCATAAGTCGACCCGTAATCCAGGCTCGTTACTTCGAAGGTCGGTGTATACGTGGTACTTGCGTAAGCCCATATTCCTCCGGCTTTCCGGTAGTAAACGTTCCATGACGGAGCAACTCCCGACCACGACAGCACCACGTTGGTGCTTGTCCCTCCCCTCCAAACCTCTACGGCAGAAAGGTTGGCGATCAGGACGATGGTGGGAGGTTCCACGGGGTCCGGTATCGCCGCGCCGTCGGTATAGACTTGTGCGACGTACTCTAGGCAGGAGATCTTCCGGCGCATCTCCTGACCTCTGGATATCCGAATAACCCGCATCGTCTTGACAACGTGGTCCACCTCCCCGAAGGTGTAGAGGGCGTGTTCCGCAGGGATAGCAGTCCAGGATCCCGATATGGTGAGTACCTTGCCGGTTGCGTCCACAAAGGAGACGGTTTTCTCCTCCCGGGCATCGGTCCCCTGATGCTTCACCATCACTTTGTACGTTTTGCCTCCTTCCATCGCCACTGCCCGGTCGATGGTCAGCGTGTTGCTCGTTGAGGAAACGACCCGGCCGCCTTCCCCCCACCTCGGCACATCATGGGCAACCTCGATCACATCCCCAGGCAGGCAGGCGAGGGAATCCACGTCAGCATCGAAGGATACGGTGTTAGTGAGATACCGATTGCAGTTTAAGAGGAACTGCCCATGCCGGATCGCCTGCGCCCGGCTGCTGCATCCGTACAGGGTAACGGCAGTTTTATTGACCTCCCGGTCCGTCGTGTCGTAGTTGGCGGCGTACAACTCGACGACCTGACGCGAGTAATCCACGGTCTCGTCCCAATAGGTGATCTCGATGGCATTCGCCCGATCCGTCATCGGGAGGAACTCCTCGGCAAAGGAATCCCGGACGATGTTGCCGGGAGTAAACAGGAACCTCTGTACGGGAGTTGGCTCCGGACGGTCTACGATGCAGGTGAACTTGCTCCCCATTTGGACGACGACTCCGCGTCCGTTCAGGGAGGCGGCATCCAGGGCTCGGCGCAGGGAGTACGAGGAGTCGAAGTAGATGTTGCACTTGTGTGCGTACGATCCATCGCCCATCGGGTTGTCGCACCAATCGGCCCATGCGTGGAACGCTGCATAGTCGATTCGAGAGGCCGGAACTCCCCGAACGTCGTAGCTTGCCGAGTCATACCGGCTCCCCGCCCCCTTGTAGTACGCACGATGGAGGAGGTGGTAGCAGATCCACGCAGGATTGTTGGCGGCGTTTAATTCATAGGCCGATCCGTTGTAGACCGGTACCGTGGACCGGGCCGTCAGACAATCGACCCGAGGCATTCCTCCACTTAACTGATCGGTGGCAAGCGCCCGAATCCCGAGGAGGGCGACTCCTGGATAGGTGAACTTGTCGTAGATGGCCTCGGAGAAAGACTCCCAGTACGTGTCGTTGGAATAACGCGCTCCCGATGGCGGCGCAGTGCTTAGCTTGCAGCGGAGGTCGTACTTGCCTGGGGGAAGGTTCCTCGCCGTGTAACACCTGCGAAGGGGGGCGGTCTGGTTCCCAATGATCCGCGCGTAATCGAGGATACCGGAGGAGTTGTCGGCGTACCGGATGATCCACTCCCCGGCAGCAACCCATCTCCACTGCGGATTGACGGCCACAAACGGCGTCCCCATGAAGTCCGTCGGAGTATGCGACATGGTGTACGCATCCCCGTCTGCATGATCCCCGGGGTTTGTCGACCCTCCCGAATCGGCCCAGAATATGGTGCTGTCCGCGAATATTCCGGATCCCCAGAAGCCGCCGTACCATCTCGACGTCGGCACTTGGTAGAAAACCCACGCATACTCCCCTTCGGCGAAATAAGACGCGCCCTTGATCCAGGTCGAGTCGCCCTGCTTCTTGTACTCAAATATGACTTCGACGACCGCTACATCCAGACCCCCGGAGTCGTTTGCATAGAAAAGCCCTTTCGGGCAAGTAAACACCACGGATAATTCCTCGACGGAATTACCGTTGGTGGTCTTGGTTACGTAACTTGCCGCATTGAGCTTATTCCCGACGGCGGTATCCGTAACTGTGCGGTCGAAGAACGGCACGATCGCCTGCGTCGGAAGTCCAAGCCGCACCTCCGGCGGGGTTACACTCTGGAAGTTTGGAGCCGAAGGAGGGCCGATCTCCGTATCGTTGATCCGGACATGCTCCCCGGGAAGCGAATCGATCTCATGCCCCGCCACGGCGTAAAGGAGGTTTAAGAACTGCGAATCGCCGGGGGTCTCGACGTACTTGGCGATGAGCGGTGGCGTGATCCGATGGGTTCCAAACAGTTCCGGGAGCATCGCCCCCTCGAGCAGCGAGTTCACCCCCTGCTCCCATCCGTAAGTCGACGACTTCTCCAGGGAAGTAGCGGTATTTGCGCCTAGGTCGAAGATCGCCGGCGGAAATACGGAATTGACGATCAATCCCCCGGCGATCATCACTCCCGCGCTTAACATCGCGCCGGTCATGGATACGCCGCCTGCGGCGGTTAAGGTTCCCCATCCTGCCGGAGCCAGATACGGCGCGGCGATGGATATCACCACAACGGCGATCATGGCGACGATGGCCCATGGGTTCTTCCCGCCTCCCCCACCCTTGGGCACGGCGCAGAAAGCCAGGGAAGTTCCGTCCCCAACCGTCGTTGCGAGGCGTTCGTTAAACGGAAGAAGCTGACCGTCGATGGAAACGGCGACCTCGTAGATCTCCCCGAACCCCTCCGGGTAGAACTGGTCGATGTACTCCCGGATCTCGTACCCCGAGGGAAGTTCCCTCACCTCCCGGGAGGCGAGCGGATCGAATGGATTACGTACGCAGGCAACAATCACCCGGCCCATTCGTAAAACCCCCGGATCTTGTTCTTCCAGAATTCATGGTGAACCGAAGTCAGAATCGCCCCGGTCTTCTCCAAGGTGTGCAGGAACTTCCCTCCCCCGATGTAAACCCCGAAATGTTGCACGGTATCGGGGAAATTCGGATCGATGGCGAGGGCTACCCCGCACCCGGGGGTCGGCTTTTCGGTCCTGCGCCATCTCCCGATGGCACCCAGAAATGCGCCGTCTATCGAACCGGTCTGATGGCAACAGATCTTAAAGTCTGGTACTTCCACCCCGAATCGTTTCTGCACTTCCATAAACAGCCCCCAACAGTCCAGGCCCGTTAACGGGTCCCGGCCCCCGTCGACAAACGGGATACCGATAAGTCCGGAAAGATCAGGCAAGACGGAGGCCGCCATACCCCACCCCGGGGAATCCGCCGTAATTCGCAGAATTTAACAGTACCCGGCACCGTGTCAGCGTCTTGTCGCAGGTGGTCTCGGCCCCTGCGTACTTGCACCACGCATCCTTGAAGGAATGGCCGCAATGGTTTTTTAGGAGCCTTCTCGTCGGGTAACGGAGGTTGAACGGGTTCGACGCTCCTAGAATGAAGGAGACCCACATGGAATTGGTCTTCACGGATTGCAACTCGAAGAGATGCTCGACCTCCGGAGTGCTCGATGCGAGGTTCTTGCTGTTGACCACGAATATCGAGCAGGTGATCGGCGAGAATCCGTTGACCTTTGTGTAGTAGTCGTACTCTTGCACGTAGGACTCCATGATTCTCGATACGTTGGAGACCTTCAGTTCCACTTGGGGGATCTCTCCCTTGATCTCCTCCCCAATCTCCCCCAACTCGAACGGGAATGCCTGCCACGCCTGGGAACGCCACGTCACGTTCTCGTTGTTGTAGGCAATCCTCAACGGAGTGCCAACGCCCGGGATGGTGATCTCCAGAAGGAGATGCCAGATCGAATCGGTTGCAATTTTGTTCTTTTCGACAATTGCGAGAGCGGAGAGGGACCGAGGCATTTACACCACCTCGATGGGACACTGCACGGATCGGTACCCCGGCCCCGCCCATACGCTCTTCAACGAATCCGTCGAGAAACGGCAGGCGTAGGTCACATTCGTCATCGGGTGGGTCCAGTTAAAAGAATTCCCCTGGTTTTCCTTGAAGAAGGTCTCCAGCGTGGTGTAATCGGCGTTGGACATGGTCTCCCACGCTAAGGGAAACCTGCGGATCTCCCGCGTGGTCCTTGACCGACTCTGGACGTATCCCCCTTCGAACTCGGTCCTAATCTGCGGCCTGTAGACCTCTTCCTCGGTGCCAAAATCGGCTGCGGGCATAGAAGGCCAGTTCGCCATCTACGCACCCTGCAAAAGGGTTCGCAGTCCGAACCGGTTCCGGTTGGCGGCGTCGATCCAGAGAGTGACGATCATTTCCTGCGGATCGAAGGTGGCCTTGGAATCCTTAATCTCCATGGGTGCCCCGGACTGATTGATGATTTGCACCTTTACGTCCCCTCTACCGGTGCTTGGCATCACCTTCCCCGAGGTGGTAGGCAGGAACACCTCCGGCCCCTGTTCCCCGACGACGTAGGCATACCCGGGCTGGGTGTCAATGCCGGATGCGCCATATCCGCCGAATTTGTAGGAACCGCCGAGTTGGTACTTCTCCGAGGATAGGTTGATGGACGACGAGGTGGAGGCGCCGCTGCCGAACATCCCCAACAGCCCCTGCGCCAAAGGTTGCACGATCGCCGCACGCACCGCGATCCGCATGAGATCCCGGATCACGCTGTTGGCAAAATCCGTGAAATTTGCCTTTCCGGTTAATACGAAATCCGTGATGGCGTTCTCCATCCCTTGGAACGCGCTCACGGTCACGTTGTATAGGTCCGCGATGTATGTCTTCTGCGTGGCGTAGGCGTAATTCCAGAGGGCGAGGTACCCTTGCACCTTCGCTTGCGCTTCCTCGACGAGTTGTTTCTGCTTGGCGAGGCCATAGTTTAGGATCTTGATGGCGTTTTCGTCCTCACCTCGCGAGAGGGCCTTAACGTACCGGTAATCCATGGTCTGCGTGAGCCGGATCTCATACCCCATGTACTCCCGGGTGGCCTTGATTTTGTCCATGGTGAGGGCGACCTGATCGATGATCCCGAGAAGTTCTCTCTCCGTCTTCGCCTCCTCGGCCTTCGCCAGAAGGACTTCCTTCCTCTTCTCCAGAATCGCGATCTCGGCCTCGTACTTCCGGCGAATCACGTCCTCCTCGTCGATATCGAACCCGCGGGTCGCCTCGGAAAGTTTGTAGCGGATCTCCAGAAGTTTCTGCTCGTTCTCGATTACTTGCGTAACGTATTTTTCCCCATGGTCGAGCCTCTGCTCGTAGAGGGCCCTCTCCTCCTCTTCCATCTTCTTCGCCACCTCGATCTGCCGGGAGGCGATCTTCCCGTACTTCTGAATTTCGGCCTCGTCCCACTTCGCGGAGTATGCGGCCCACAGTTCCGCGTAATACTGCTTCGAGGCATGGAGGTCGTTTAAGACCTTGACCTGGTCGTCGTACCACTTGTTCAGTCGGATGAACTCCCGGTCCTCCTCCCGGGTGTTTGCGAGATCCCGCTCCTCGAGGTACTTCCGGTGCAGTTCCTGGAGTTTCTCGTACCTCTTTCTCGACCCCTTATCCCCTACCGTCGGCAACGGTTTCCCGGCCTCCACCGCGGCCTCCTGGAACCCCTTCCTCATCAGGATGAAGTTGTCGTTTGCCTGCTGGGCCGTGTAGACCGCCGCGTCCCCTAAGGCCTCCATCGCCTGC
Organism: Deltaproteobacteria bacterium; assembly: GCA_023489025.1. Next base: position 11,446 of record JAMDCN010000122.1, read on the forward strand.
CCGTACTCCTGCGCCTTCCCCTTCGTGATCCCGAGGCAGTCGGTGGCGAGCATGAGGGCGGTGATCGGGGCCATGACGACTCTCGTTAACCCAAGGGCTAGGGCGGACACGGATTGGAACGTGGCCATCAGCCCAGCCCCCCACCCGAATGACAATGTCCCCATGGTGAGTTTTATGTTGGCGATCTGCGTCTCAAACCGATGCATCTTGTCGGCGAGAGAATCTGTCTCCTGTCCGAGAGTCGCCTCGACCTGCGACATCCGTTCTGCGGCGACGGCATACATTGCCTGGGCTTTTTCCGCCTTGCTCATCACGTCGGCGTATTCGCCGTACTTCTCGTTTAAGTCAACGATACCTATGAGCGCCTTCAGGCCCCGTTCCCTGCCCGTTGCGATGGAACCAGCAAGCATCTCCATCGCTTCCGATGCCTTAGTGGTACCTCCCCGGATATGCTCGATGGTCACCGCCCATTTGGCGATCTGCGCGATCTGGTCCGGCCCGAGCCCTTTCATCAGAGCATCCCCCGCGATCCTCGCAGCGGTTGCCTGATCGATCAGTCCCCGCGAGTTCCTCTCAATCAAAGCGACCATCTCTGTTGCGCCCATGTTGTATTGCGCAAGAAGCGCATTTAAGGCGCTCATAGACTCTTGGAAAGAGGCGGCCTTCTCCGCATATCCCCAGACCTTCTCGAAGGCCAGGTACGCGCCGATGGCGGCGGCGGTTAACTCCTTCCAGTTCGCCTTGATCTTCTCGACGGTGGTCTGAGTGCGCTTCTGAAGACCCTCGGTGGCATCCCCCGCCATCCGGATGCCGGTGATCGCGCCGCTTGCGTCGGCGGTGATCACCACGGAGATCCTGTTCTCATTGGCCATCGAAGCGCTCCAGCTCCATCTTCAGTTCCCCCAGATCGAGCCACTCCTCCATCGACAGGTCGTCCTGCCGGAACGGGTATCCGGCCTTGGACAGCATCAGCAGGAAGTGGACGTGGCTAAACCATACGGAAGGGAGATACGGTTCCCTCCGCTCGCAGGCGGCACAAACAGCGGGCAGGTTCTCGGGACCGCACCCGGAGAGGCACTTTTTCTTCCTCTCCGGGGTGCAGTTCTCCCGGATCTTCTTTAGCTCTTCTGAAAAGGGACGGCTTCCTCCACCGCCCCCTCGATCTCCAGGGTGTCCTTTGCGGCCCGAAGCCCGTCGAATACGTGACGGGCGAGCAGGGTGATGACGTCGGCCGCGGATTCGGCAAGCAGCGCCTTCCAGTCCTCTCGATAGTCGGGGGACGTGGGGTCCGAGGAGATTATCTTTCCGTCGTACCCGAAGCACCCCTCCCCTATTCCCGTTATGATCTCCTGCCCGTATTTGAGCGCCGGGTCGAAGCTGTTCATCACCACCTTGTTGCCTTTCCTCTGGATGGAGGACTGCTGGTACGCCCGGATATGGCTCGCCGTGGGCGTAGCGTAGTACACGATCAATGGAGTGCCGCTCAACGGATCGTCAAACTCGATCTTGTTGCGATCCGATTTCTTAAGGTCCCTCATCTATCCCCCCTTATCAGTCGAAGGTTATCTCCACGTCGTCCTCCCCGATGTCCGGGCAAACAAGAAGAGATCCGTCCCACGTGAGGATGTTCTCCCTCTCGGCATACTTCGCGGAATCCACCACCACCTTCGGACAGGCGACCTTCATCCTCTTACCGACAGCAGAGCCAAACGTGATCGCCATCGTCTGAGCGGTCCCTGCGGTGACCAGTGTTACGGGATCGAAGTTGGAGAGAAGATCCGCTTCCGGATCGATCTGCGCCGTGACTTTGCGGTCCTTGATGAAGTGGGCGAGGAACCCCGTGGTGGCGTTCGCGGACGGTCTCTTCACGATCTCGTTCCCGTAAACCATCTTGAAGCTCTCGATCACCCCGGCAAAGGACCCTAAGGTAAACGACGCGCTTTTAAGCGCCGGCGGGATCTCGGCGTTGAATACGGCATCCGTCGGGATGGTCGAGTCGGAGGGTCCGCCGTATAGCCCCGTGAACTCCCACTTGATCTTGCCGAACTCGCCGGCTTTGCCCTCAAGCGACCACGTCCCGCGGGCGCCGTTGATGACGTACTTGTGGCCGTCCTGCCAGAACCAGAGCGTGATGGAGGGCCCGTCCATTTCGTCCTGCGGCGTGTAGACAACCTTCGTGGTGATGGTCTCCAGCATCCCGCACCCCACGAACAGGACACCGATCTCAGGGGGTGTGTCTGGCGTGACGTCCCCGCTTCCCCGCACTTCCGTGTTGAAGGTGATCTTCACGGCCTCTCCGATGGAGATGGCAGGGCGGTTTCCCAGATACGCCTTTACATTCAACCGATCCATCCGCTTAAACACCGGCTCGACCTCTGGCAGGTCGGTCAGGATGGCGTTTAGCGCCGTGGTGGGAGTTGGATCCGTGCCGTATGTCACTTCCTTCTTGGCGAGCACCAACGCTTTGTTCTTAAACATATATCGGACCTCCTACGGCGACCCCACCGGGTGCCGGTAAAGGATTTTGAAGGTCACGTCAAACCCCGCCAGCCCCCGGGAGGGGTCCAGGGCGAAGGGAGTGCACACATCCCGCACGGTGTTGACGGCGTTCCCGCCCCGGGTGATGTCGGTTAGCATCGCCGCATGGACGGCCCCTAACAGATCCTCCATGTCGGATTCCTTGCACCACACCTCAAGCACGGCGGAGAGCCAAAAGGATTCGAAGCCCATCGGCCCGGAGGCAACCTCATCGGCCCCGAAAATGACGAAAGCAGCCGGCAGGGATAGATCCTTAAGTTCTACCTCCGACCATTTCCCTGCCTCGATCTGCCGGATCGCATCAACCGAAGAGACGGTGGTCTTGATGTCGGAGAGGATCTGGGCGCGGACGGTCATTCCACCGCCTCCACGAGATCCATCGTCGCCCACCCTGTTTCATCGACCTGGATTTTTGCGATAACATACTTCGTCCCATCGATCTCGAGGGTGTCCTTCGGTGCGGCGTCATTGATGTGGGAGAAGGCACACCCTGCCTGGACAGCGGCAATTCCGGGGTTGATCTGCCCGCCAAGGTTGGCGTTCTCCGCGTTCTTCGTGAAGGCTACCCGGATCGTGCGCCTGGGCATCCCGGCGGGAGTGAACACGGCGTCCTTCCCGAGGAATTCATCCGCCGTGAACAGATCGTGGGAATAGTCAAAAGCCATCGAGCCCCCTTTAGGTCATTCCTCTTTCATCTTTTCCCTGTCTTTATTTCGCCGGGCGCACCGCCGTCGTCTTCGGCCGCGCTGTTGCTAAAATCGTCCAGATCGATCATGCGTTACTGCCCTTGCTTTTTCTTCGCGGCCCCCGCCGCCGCGATCTCCACGTCGGTGGGCTCGGCGGCCAGGCAGTAGCCGAACAGGGTATTGGCGTCTTCTTTCGTCACATCGATGATCTCGCCGGCGGGAACGTGCATCCCGCCGATTCCACAGGCCTTCAAGGTCTTTACCTTCATCGGATTCTCCTTTTTGGAAAAGAAAGGGGGCCTCTTGCAGGGCCCCCTTGGGTTGATGACGGGATTGGGAAACTACGTGGTCAGCGCGTCCACCATGGCGGAAAACGACACAGCGTGCCGTACATTGATGTCCGCCATGATGAAGGAGGTCACCTCGATGTTGCCCTTCTTTTTCTGGGCGTACGGATCGGTGATCAGCTCCAAAACCCCCCACTCGCCGATCAAGAG
>JAMDCN010000168.1:0-2354 GCA_023489025.1 Deltaproteobacteria bacterium
AGCTGAGAGACGAGGCCTACGGTCTGGTTGCGCGGGGGTTGCGGATTTTTCCGGAATGGATCGGTTGCAGTGAACGTGTCGTGCTTGACGTACATACATAAAGTATGTATATTTAGGGCGTGGAATTCCAATGAGACGAAAAGAAGAACCGGGAGAACCTGAGAAAGCACGGCTTGAGCTTCGAAGACGCCGATCTCGTGTTCCTGTCGCCTGACAAGATTACGGCGGAGACGACGCGCCCGGGCATGTCGGAGCGCCGGTGGACGGATGTGGCGGATGTTCTTGGACGAGTCCTGGTTCTCGTCTACACACCGAGGGGCGAGGCGATACGCGTGATATCGTTCCGGCCTGCGAATAGGAGAGAGAGGAGGAAATATCATGGCAAGCTCGAAAATCGTTAAATATACCTCCGAGGAACTCGAGGGGAAGCGCCGGCGGGGGGAGAGCAAGACCGACTGGGAGCGCGTCCGCAAGATGAAGGACGAGGAGATCGACTACACGGACAGCCCGGAACTGGACGATTCGTTTTTTAAACGGGCCGTCGTGGCGATGCCCGTGCCGAAGAAGCCGATCACCATACGCGTTGAACCGGAGGTCCTGGCGTGGTTCCGGTCGAAAGGGCCGCGGTATCAGACCCGGATCAACGCGGTGTTGAAGGCTTACGTGCAGGCGCGCAGGAAAGCGTCGTGATCGCCCACCCAGGCTGAGAAGACGGCATGCTGCCCGGGAAGAGAAAACCGCCGACCAGAACGCATCGTCAGATGGTCGAGACGTGGAGGAAAGATCCGGAATTCAAATCGGCGTACGACGAACTGGAAACGGAGTTCGCACAGTTGCGAGAACTGCTCGCGGCCCGTCGACGTGCAGGGCTGACACAGGCCGGCGTGGCGGCGAGGATAGGGACCAGGCCTCCCTCCGTCACCCGGCTGGAAACAGCTCTCTCCCACAACAAGCATTCCCCCACGCTGGCGACGTTGAAGAAGTACGCCCGGGCTGTCGGGTGCAGACTGGAAGTGCATCTCGTCCGGTCGAAGGCAAGGTGATGGACCTCCACTGAGCGCTGAATTCTATTAGAAATAATACGGCGATAGTTCGACAATATCTAACTTACGCCATAAATCGTCGAATGGATTATGGAGCGGGAACAACTATTTCCTGCGTGGCATCAATGATTTCCAAGTTGTAGACGGATTCCCGATAAGTTTACGGCTTAATGAGATCGGCGATGGAGGCGTCCAGCGCGGAGGCGATTTTTCTTAGGGTAGCCACTGTCGGGGTCGGTGCGCACGCTTTCTCCATGCGGGACATAATCCGCCGGGTGATCCCCGCCAGATTCACCAGGGTCTTCTGATCCATTCCTTTCAGGACCCGCCAACCACGTATCGGATTGATCTTGCCGCGCGAATGTTGTCGACGAGATTCCAGTCCATGCGGCCAATTCCTCGCGATACTCTTGCCTGGATCTCTCATTCGGGAAAAGGATAGCGAAGGCTTCCTCTTCGGTGTAGACCGCCTTCATCGGTGGGATGATATGAGCCGTCGTCCTACGCCGCAACTGCCGCTCATTCCGGAACTTGGTTGCGGACAGGAAGGGTTTCGTCGAGGAGGCGCTCAACCTGTTTCCTTGAGAAATGAATACCCTCGATGGCCGTGAGGAAACCACTGTTGTCCGAATCCAGAACCGGCGTTCCTTGGGATCTTTCAAATAGGGATTGGTTTCGGAGAGGGGCGGTTTCTTCTTGGGCATAATGAGCACGCAGTCCCGCTCCACACGGCCCCCTGCCTACGAGATGCCTTGTTTCTTCTCCTCGAACTCCTCTCGGGAGATCTCCCCGCGGGCGTACCGTTTCTTCAGGATGTCCAGCGCGGACTCTTCGCTTCTTTGCCCCGCACTCACCGCGAATTTCCGGACAGCCCAAACCACAAGCAACACGACGCCCACGATCAGCGCGAGCCACGAGACCATGGCGAGCACCATCCAGAACCCCATCCCGCCGCCCATCATGCCGTTACCCATCATGACAGCGCCCTTCTATCAGAACCCGAAGGAATTTCCGCGCGTCACCAGGCCCCTCGCGACTTGAACGACTGATGAAGCGGGCTGACGCCGGACAACTTGATTCTAACGCGGAAGGCCAGCGGGCGTCCCTCCGAACCGAACCACAAAGACCCATCAACGTTTCCCGGGGGGCTACGAAGCAGGCTGCCCGATTCCGGCCGCCCGCAGTGTCGCCTCGTCCGGACCCCGTCCGGCGCAGCAGTCGGCGACCTTTCCGTCCATCACGACGGCCGGCACGCTCCGGATGCCGAGTTCCAGGGCCCTCTTCGCGACGGCTTCGTCCTTCATGTCGAGA
>JAMDCN010000168.1:2364-2861 GCA_023489025.1 Deltaproteobacteria bacterium
GGCCGGGCCAATGTCCACGTCTCGGATTCCACGGGTCGGCGGCACGAGCCTTTCTTGTTTCCGGGGCGGCGAAGTGCGTCCGCCAGCCACTCCTCTGGAGGGACACCGGTGGTTTTCCCGCCGACCGAGTAGGTGCGACAGCCGAAGAACGGGGCGTCGTCTTCTCTGCCTGGTTCGATGTCCACGCCGTTCACGCGGATCGACGGGGATCCTAGAAAACGCAAGGATTGTGCGGTCTCGGCGTCACGCACGTCGATCGTGGCGATGTCCGCACGGATGCCTCCCTGCTTCAGCACGCGTTCGACCATCTCCACCGCGGAAGCATGATTGGGGCACCCTTCGAAATATAGGATCTCCACCTTCATCGTTTTCCCCCTTCTGCAAGGATCGTGGACGGGAACCCCGCCATCGTCGTCGCCTCCGTCAGGCGTTCCAAATGAACCTTCGCCGGATCGTAGGTCACCACGGCCTGCGGCGGATTCAACGTCACCTTCGCG
>JAMDCN010000111.1 GCA_023489025.1 Deltaproteobacteria bacterium
CTGCCCGAGGGGGTGCCGATCTACCTCGACCTCTCCCTCCGCCGGTTCGAAACGATCTACCCCGCCGCGGGGGAGACGAACAACATGTTCGCGACCACCCCCGACGAACTGCTCTCCCTCACGGGCGGCACGGAGACGGACCTGGCCCGCGACGAGGGGTGACGTCCCTTGCCATCCGCATCGGATACGTCAGCTGGCGAGTTTGCCGATCAGCAGATCCTTGATCCGCGAGGAAGGAATTCTGGAATATTCGTTGTACAGTTTCGCCTTTTTCGTGAGGTACTCCCCATCGGAGAGCAGTCCGGCCTCCTTCGCTTTTTGCAGGATGGCGAGCCTGTCGTTAACGAGGGCCTGAATCTCTTCTCCAAGCTGTGAGACCCTGATCATGTTCTTCTGCATTTGTTGTTCACGAACGACTTTCAGGATCTTGTTGACCGCGTATGCGGTGACCGCCGCCACGAGGATCGGCAGGACAACGGAGAGGAGCCGGTAGGTGCCGCCGCTGACGACGTGCCTTCCCCCCTTCATGATCCCCCATCTGGCCATGAACGCCCTGAAGGGAGAGGTGGTGAATGTCGAAGCGATCCACCAGCCGACGATCAGCGCCGCAACGGCGCTCACGCCCGGAATCTGATTGAACGCCTGTCGTGCCAGGAAGGCGGACAATTCCTTCCCTTCCTTGAGCAGTCTGGTCCTGTCCCAGGGCTTGTCCACACCGTATAACTTCGGTCAATCCCGTCAAAAAATTCAACGCGGCGTGTGCCGAACATTTCCGGGAAGCCAAGTCATCCAAAGGAGTGGCGCGCCCCGCAGGTTGGGGATGACCTACGCCGCAATTTGCGGGCGCCTCGGCATCAACCGATGGATGGCGTTGAGGGCGGTTCGCTGGAGCAAGACCAAGCGAATGGAATGAGGATCCGAACCTCTACCATCGCGGCCCGGGCGCAAACGAATGGCCTTCACCGACGCGGCCCACAAGGAATCCTGGTAAAGATCTCTTGACTTGCTTCGATCGCAAGATAAGATATCTTTACTAACGATCGGAGCCGGTAAAGGAGGATTGACCAGGCATGGCCCGCATCACAGGCACATACCGGACCACCGCCGTCGGGGGCGAGAAGGTCAACGCCTTCATCCCGAACCCTCTTCCGCCCAAAGACCCTCCCCTGGTCATCACGGGCGACCTTGCCCGACTCCACGCGGAGGCGCTTGCCGCCATCGAAAAGCTGGCGATCGCCGGCACAATGGTGCCCAGCTCCGACTGGTTTCTATACGGCTTCGTGCGGAAGGAAGCCGTCATCTCGTCGCAGATCGAAGGCACCCAAGCCACGCTGATGGATGTCCTGACCTACGAGGCCACGAAAAAGGCGGATCGTCCGTCGGACGTGGAGGAGGTATGCAACTACGTGGACGCGCTGGCCTTCGCTCGCGCGGAAATCGCCAGGCCCAAGGGGCTCCCGCTCTCCATCAGGCTTCTTTGCGGAGCCCACAAGCGCCTGATGCACGTCACGCGGGGCACCGACAAGCATCCGGGCACCGTCCGCACTACGCAGAACTGGATCGGCGGGACCCGCCCCGGAAACGCGGTGTACGTTCCGCCGCCCGCAGACGTCGTCCCAAAGGCCTTGACGGACCTTGAACGATGGATTCATGGGGACGATTCGCTCCCTCCGCTCGTCCGTGCGGGGGTAGCCCACGTCCAGTTCGAGACCATCCACCCGTTCCTGGACGGGAACGGCCGCATCGGGCGGCTGCTGATCGCGCTGCTCCTGGAACACTGGGGGATCCTTTCGTCGCCTCTCTTGTACTTGAGCCTTGCCTTCAAGCGTCATCGGGCGGATTACTACCGCTGTCTTCTTGAGGTGCGCAACCAGGGCGACTGGGAAGGGTGGACGGAGTTCTTCCTGCGGTGCGTCTGCGAATCCGCCGAAGACGGCGTCAGCGCCGCCAAGCGCCTCTTCGCGCTCCTGGGAAAGGACCGACGCGTCGCGGCGAATCACAAGGCGGTGACCGTCACGGCCATCCGGCTTCAAGACCTTTTGCCGGATCACCCGATCATCACGTTGCCTCGCGCGATGGAACTACTCAATACGACCAAGCCGACTGCGGGGAAAGCCATCGATGCCCTGTGCAAGGCGGGAATTCTTGGCGAAACCACCGGCAGGCAACGCGACCGCGTCTACGCCTATAACGCCTACCTGAAGGTCCTGGCAGAAGATACCGGTGAACCGGCCTGACCTCGCCTTGACCCATGTCGGATAATGACACCCTCCGCCAGGCGATCGCCGAGGAAGAGTCCCGGCTGGCCCGGTCCGAAATTCCTTTCGAAGTAGACCTTGTGGACAAAAGTGCGTATTCGACTGGCAGAAAGAAGCCGCGGAGAAAATGACGTCGCCGACGGAGGCTGATGACTCCAATTCGGTTTTCGGGGCGGTTCGAATTCTTTGAAATGGCGCGCCCTGAGGGATTCGAACCCCCGGCCGCTTGATCCGAAGTCAAGCGCTCTATCCAGCTGAGCTAAGGGCGCGTCCGAGAGGATTGATATCTTACCGCAATGGGGCCGCCCGGGTCATGCGCCGTTCCCCTTTCCCTCCACGTCGAGGACCCGGAGGAGGCGGGAGAGGTAGGTCGGCGACAGCCCGAGGATCTCCGCCGCCCGCGACTTGCTCCCCCCCGCCTTGGCGATCGCCCGCCGGATCACCGCACGCTTGTGGTCCCGTACGGATTCGTGGAACCGCTCCCCCTCGATGTCGGCCGGGGAGACCGGCGCCTCCGGCTGCGCGAGCCCGAGGCACAGGTCGGCGGGGGTGAGCGCATCCTCGTCCGAGAGCGCCCGGCGCGAC
>JAMDCN010000062.1 GCA_023489025.1 Deltaproteobacteria bacterium
TTCAACTCCTGGAGAGAATACGTTCGTTCAATTCCGAAATTCCCGTAATCATGATGACCGCGTATGCGGAACTGGACATAACGATCGAAGCGATACGGAAAGGCGCCTTCGATTTTTTAATGAAACCTTTCAAATCTGAAAACCTCGCGCATTCGGTAAAAAAAGCGATCGATCATTACAGGCTTAAGCAATTGGAAAGAGACTACACCAGTGCGCTTGAAAAATCCGTGGAAAGCAGAACCAGGGAACTGACGGATGCACTGACGCTGGTGAAATCCGCAAGCAAGGAGATCGTCGAGCGCCTCGCGGGGGTCGCGGAGTACAGGGATACGGATACGGGAAGACATATCAAGCGGATCGGATTGTATTCGGAAAAGATCTCCGTGGCCCTGAACATGTCGGCGGAGTTTATCGAGGAGATTTCGTTTGCAAGCATCCTCCACGACATAGGGAAGGTCGGGGTATCCGACAGCATTCTTCTGAAGAAGGGTCCTCTCACGCCGGAAGAGTTCGATCTCATGAAAACCCATACGGTGATCGGTGAGAAGATGCTCGCTGGATCTACCTACCCGGGGATGTCATTGGCGGCTTCCATCGCCCTGAATCACCACGAAAGGATAGACGGTCGCGGGTATCCCCGGGGGCTGAAAGGGGAGGAGATACCGATCGAGGGGAGGATCGTGACGCTCGTCGATCAATACGATGCATTGAGAAGTAAAAGGCCGTACAAGCCCGCGTTCGACCACGATAAATCATGCAAGATACTAATCGAGGGAGACGGGAGGACATCGCCGGGTCATTTCGACCCGAACGTGCTGAATGTGTTCATCCGTATCGCGCCGGAGTTCGACAGGATATTTGAGGAGTTATGCGGATGACATTGGAGTGGTCCTGCTCCGTTACGTGGTGCGTTTCCCGCGGAACGCACGGATGGCCCATCCGATCCCGAATGCCGCCGCGAGGACCAGGAGACCGCCGACCAGGCCCGAGACCGAGGCGCCCGCGTCGACGGCCGGCCAGGACGGCTTCTCTTCCTTTCCCCTTGGTTCGCCCGCCGCCGGTTTGAAACCGTAACCGGGGAGGAGGGCGGTTTTCTCCTGCAACCCTTTCAGCGCCGCCGGGATGCCGTGTTCCTGCCCGGGGAGTTCTCCCTTGCCGGTCACCTTCGCGATCGACCACTCGAGACCGTCGGGGTGGGCCGACGCGAACCAGGAGAGCACCCCTCCCGTAACGACCGCGAGAGCGACGAATCCGATCAGGACGTTCCGGAGGGATATCCCCGACGCGAGCGGCGCGGAAGAGGCGGAGATGTCGAGGATCTCCGGACGGGCCGCCCGGACGTAGTTGATCACTCCGGCCGTGACGAACCCCTCGACGATCCCGATTGCCAGGTGGATCGGCTGCATCATCAGTAGGAACGTGCCGAACGGGAGCGCGGTTTTGCCCGACAGTAGCGTTTCGACGACGACCGAGAAGGCGCCCATCTGGAGCACTGCGATCCCGCTCGCCATCGACGCGAGAAGGATGCGCTGCGGGCTCCGCCCGTCTCCCGCCAGCGGTTTGTAGATGAAAGGGTAGGCGACGAAGCACGGGTAGATCCCGAGGTTCCAGATGTTGCACCCCAGCGCCAGCAACCCCCCGTCGGCGAAGAAGAGCGCCTGGACCGTCAGGACGGAGGCCATGACCAGAAAGGCGGCGTATGGCCCGAGCAGGACCGCGAGGATCATCCCGCCCCCGAGGTGCCCGCTCGACCCGGTCCCCGGGATCGTGAAGTTGATCATCTGGGAGGCGAAGATGAAGGCGCCCAGCACCCCCATCAGGGGGATCTTCCTGTCGTCGAGATGTGCTTTCAGCTTCTTCGACGCGTAGGCGATCGCGCCGATCGTTCCGGCCCAGAACGTGCCGCCGACCGCGGGAGAAAGCAACGCATCCGCCATGTGCATGGCCGTGCCCCCTCACTTTTTGTCGCCGGCCGGTGCCGCCCCGGCCCGGGGTGGCCGACGAGGGCCATTCCCTCCGCCCCGATCGGAACTCCGCAGAATATCGCGGCGGCCGCGACGGCCGTCCTGACCCGTTAATGTCGAACGTCTCCTTCCCCTTCCGGAATATGATGCCACGATGTTTATTTTCGTGCCACCCATGGGCGAAAAAAAATTTACCCCAACGCCTTCCCCTCGGCGGTGGCCGAAAACGTCCCGTGTTTGACTCCCCGCGTTCCGATCAGCTTGTCGGCGATGGACTTCAACAATGCCGCCTTCCCGCGCAGGACAAGTACCTCCAGGCAGTGGTGGGGGTCCAGATGGACATGGAGGGTGGAGACAATCGCCTGGTAATGGGCGTGCTGGAGCTCGGTCAGGCGCTCCTCGAGCTCCCGGGTCTCGTGGTCGTACACCAGCGTCAGCGTCCCGACCGCGTCGGCGTCCCCGAGCTCCCACTGCTCCCGGACCAGGCTTTCCCGGATCAGGTCGCGGATCGCCTCGGAACGGTTGGCGTACCCTTTCCCGCCGATCAGCCGGTCGAACTTCGCCAGCAGCCGTTCGTCGAGGGAAACCCCGAACCGGGTTATGCCGGACAAGGGGGAGCGCTTCTTTCGGATCCGCGGCATGGTGGCACAATAACAGAAAATAACGTCTCCCGATGGAACCGTTCGATTCACTCCTTGCCGGGATGAAAGTGGAGGAGGAGATGGCGCGAACTGCGTTCCAGGAGGAAAATGTATATCTTGAGGAGATCGCCGGGCATCGAACACGGCGCTCCATGGAGGCGGAGATGGTGAAGGAGCGTCCCATGAAGGGAAAACGGATGAAGAGCGCCGGGGAGAGCCGCTTCGCCCGGCCCCC
>JAMDCN010000026.1 GCA_023489025.1 Deltaproteobacteria bacterium
GTATATCTCGTAGACGTTCCACATCCCTGCGCCCTTGGAGGCAACGCATTTGTCGATCTCGCTGTCGAAGAGATCGTACAGCGGATCCGGCAGGGGCGGGCGGGCTATCCTCTTTCCGTAATTTCCGTAAAGGGCGGCGTGGAATATTCGGCGCCTCCCCCTGCCGCCGGCTGAAGTCTTGGCGATCATCAGGGGAATTTTCGTGTAGACCGATTCCCGGGTCGGGTAGACCACGGCCTTCGAGCTCTTGATGCTGTCGTGGATGTCGTCGAGCACCTTCGCGCGCTCGGTCACGATATACACCAGGATCGCGTATACCAGGATGAGGATCATGAACGGCTCGAGGTTCTCGACGTGAAACATGTGAGTGAATCTTTCCAGGATCGCGAACACGATCCCGACGGTCGCGAAAAGGATGAAGAACCAGTAACTGAAGAATTTCGAGATCAGGATCCGGAATTTTCTGTATTGCGTTTTAAAGGTTGCGCGGTCCATGCTCCCCTCCTTGAAAGGAATCTGCCGGGGGCTTTCCGCGATATCAGAAGACTGTTTTTTCGATTGGATGAAGGTACGGCGGGCCCCGAAGCAAAGACACGCCAGGCGGCGTTTCGGTTCCCCGGAAAGTCTCCCGGCGCGTGTCCTGCCGGAGCAACGCTAACGGACGATGTCCCGCGTGACGGCGCGGCAGAATGCCATCGCCAGCGCATCGGAGGCGTCGGGCGGGATCCCCTCGCGGATCCCGAGCAGCCGGCACACCATCCCTCCGACCTGCTCCTTCGACGCCGCCCCGTAACCGGTGACGGCGGTCTTGATTTCCTTCGCGCTGTATTCGTGGACGGGGATGCCGTGGGCGCGGCAGGTGACGATGGCCGCTCCGCGGGCCTGGCCCAGCTTCAGGGCGGAAGCCGCGTTCTTGGCGAGGAAGACGTTCTCCACGGCCGCCTCGGTGGGCTTGTGGCGGAGAATCAGCTCGGCGAGCTTTTCATGGATGCAATAAAGCCGGTCGGGGAATGATCCGGATGCGTCGGTGTGAATGACGCCCCATGCGACGGGCGTCATGTTGTTCCCGCGGACGTCGAGGATGCCGTATCCCGTCCGCCGGGAGCCGGGGTCGATCCCGAGGATACGGCGCGACGGGGCCACTATCCCCCGAACGCCTCCATCGCCTCGTCGGAGATGTCGAAGTTGGCCCAGACGTTCTGGACGTCGTCGGACTCCTCGAGGGCGTTCATCATGCGAAGCATCTGCTCCGCCGCCTTGCCTTCCAGGTGGACGGTGGTCTGGGGGACCATCGCCACCTCGGCGGTGCCGATCTTGATCCCCTTCTCCAGCAGCCCTTTCTTTATGTCCTCGAAGGCCTCCTGCTCGCACTGGATCTCGTATTCATGGGATTCCGGGTCGTTGGCGACGTCGTCGGCCCCCAGCTCCAGCGCGATCTCGATCAGCTTCTCCTCGTCGACGCCTTTCTTCGGGACGGCGATGGATCCCTTCTTGCTGAACATCCAGTTGACGCAGCCGGTCTCGCCGAGGCTGCCGTTGTGCTTCGTGAAGATGTGGCGGACGTCGGCGACCGTCCGGTTCTTGTTGTCGGTAAGGACCTTCACCAGGACCGCCACGCCGCTGGGGCCGTACCCCTCGTACATGTATTCCTCGTAGGTGACGCCTTCCAACTCCCCGGTCCCCTTCTTGATCGCCCGCTGAATGTTGTCGTTCGGCATGTTGACCGCGCGGGCGGCCTGGATCGCGGCTTTCAGGCGGGCATTCCCCGCCGGATCGCCGCCTCCGATCCTCGCCGCGGTGATGAGCTCCCGGGTGATCTTGGTGAACGCCTTGCCGCGCTGGGCGTCGGCCTTCCCCTTCTTGTGCTTGATCGAACTCCATTTGTTGTGGCCGGACATGGATCAGCTCCCTGTATGGATCCCGCGAGCGGGGACACTCCTAACGATATTATGCACAAAATCAGCCGAGAAAGGCGGGACGGTCCTGGCGTTCCCCGGTTCCTTATCAACCCCCGTTGTGTGACATCGAACCATTTGTTGCCCTACCAAATCCTCACACAGGACCGTCCCAAAAAAAAGCCCCTGCGCCTCTCGGGGCAAGGGCTTGACGATTAAATCCGGCGGCGACCTACTCTCCCACGGGGGTAGCCCCGCAGTACCATCGGCGCTGGAGAGCTTAACTTCCGTGTTCGGGATGGGAACGGGTGTTTCCTCTCCGCCATCGCCACCGAAAGGCAAAGACCGCAAGCGCGCTGCATCACGCGCCAACCGATCGATCCGTGAAAAGCCGTCCGAATTCTTTCATCCGTTGAATAGTGGTCAAGCCTCACGGGCAATTAGTACCGGTTAGCTAAACGCATCGCTGCGCTTACACACCCGGCCTATCAACCTCGTAGTCTACGAGGGCCCTTGAGGGGGATTAAATCCCCGGGATACCTCATCTCAGGGTGGGTTTCCCACTTAGATGCTTTCAGCGGTTATCCCTTCCGCACATAGCTACCCAGCGGTGCCCTTGGCAGGACAACTGGTACACTAGCGGTGCGTCCATCCCGGTCCTCTCGTACTAGGGACAGCTCCCTTCAAGTATCCAACGCCCACATCAGATAGGGACCAAACTGTCTTGCGACGTTTTAAACCCAGCTCACGTACCGCTTTAATTGGCGAACAGCCAAACCCTTGGGACCTACTTCAGCCCCAGGATGCGATTAGCCGACATCGAGGTGCC
>JAMDCN010000153.1:0-14031 GCA_023489025.1 Deltaproteobacteria bacterium
CGCCGAAGGATGCGCTGGAGCAGGCGGCGTCGGAGGCCAAGCGCGCAAGCGCGGCGACGAGGTCGTTCGAGGAGGCGATGGACGGGGCGCGGCACGATCTGGAAGGGGCAAAAGCCGCGCTGACGCGGGCAGGGGCGTCCGGAGGACGGCGCGCCGACCAAGTGACGGTCCGTTCCCCGGCGGCCGGGGTCGTGATGGCCCTGCGACACGAAAGCGAAGGGGTAGTCTCGGCGGGGACGCCGCTGCTGGAGGTGGGAGACCCGGACCGCCTGGAAGTGGAGGTCGACGTCCTCTCCCCGGACGCCGTGCGAATCCGCCCCGGGACACCTGTGCGCTTCGAGCGGTGGGGCGGTGACGTTCCCCTGGAGGGGAAAGTCCGCGTGGTGGAGCCCGCGGGGTTCACGAAGGTGTCGGCCCTCGGGGTGGAGGAGCAGCGGGTCCTCGTTCTCGTCGACATCACCTCCCCGCGGGGGATCTGGAAGGGTATCGGCGACGGGTATCGGCTCGAGGCAAGCTTCGTCCTCTGGGAGGAGAAGGAGGTACTGCAGGTACCGGAGGGCGCGCTCTTCAGGACCGGGGACCGGTTCGCCGTTTACGTCATGGAGAAGGGGCGGGCTAAGACACGGACGGTGGAGATCGGGCGACGAAACGGGCTCGCCGCCCAGCTGCTCTCGGGAGCGGCGGAAGGGGAGACGGTGATCCTCCACCCCGGCGACGCCGTGGCGGAGGGGAAGAAAGTGCGCGCCAGATGAACTACCCTCCGGCGAGCTTCGCGATGAAGCCGCGGCGGGAAAGCTCCGCCACGATCGTTTCCCTGTGGTCTCCCTGGATCTCGATCACCCCGTCCTTTGCCGTTCCACCGGTGCCGCAGCGGCGCTTCAGATCCGACGCAAGGCTCCTGAGGGCTTCCCCCCCGAGCGGGACGCCCGACACGGTGGTCACCGTCTTTCCTCCGCGGCCCTTCGTCTCCCGGCGGACGCGAACGATCCCGTCCCCCGCGGGCGCCGGTTCGTTTTTCCCGCAGCGGCATTTTGGCGCAGGCAGGCGGCACTTCGGGCAGATGAGCCCCCGCTCCGTGGAGTAGACCATCACCGGATCGTCCCGCCGTTCCGCCACGTCGCGCCCCCCTTGCAGCGGTTTCAGGTATTTTAACGGAATATGAAAAGGAAAGCGGTGCGGCGAACGGGTCGCATGCGTTGAAGTCAGGACGAAACCCGGATGTTCCGGGGGGAATCCTGTAGATGACACATATATCCAACCGGGAGGTGGCATGCGATGAATATCGGCGAACTTGTGGAAACGGCGCGATCCCTTGTCGCCCCCGGCAAGGGGATCCTGGCGGCTGACGAAAGCGCTCCGACCATCGAGAAGCGGTTCAAGACGATCGAGGTCCCGTCCACGGAGGAAAATCGGAGGGCGTACCGGGACATCCTTTTCACGACCGGGGGCGTTTCGGAGTTCATCAGCGGCGTGATCCTTTACGATGAGACGATCCGGCAGCGCTCCGTCGACGGCACGCCGTTCCCGAAGGTGCTTGAACGGCAGGGGATCGTTCCGGGGATCAAGGTCGACGAAGGGGCGAAGACGCTGTTCGGGTTCCCGGGTGAGAAGATCACCGGGGGGCTGGACGGACTGCGGGATCGCCTGCCGGAGTACCGGGCGCTGGGCGCCCGCTTCGCCAAGTGGCGCGCGGTGATCGACATCGGGACCGGGATCCCGACGCGATACTGCATCCAGGCCAACGCCCACGCGCTGGCCCGATACGCGGCCCTGTGCCAGGAAGCGGGGCTCGTTCCCATCGTGGAACCGGAGGTGCTGATGGACGGAGCCCACACGATCGAGCGGTGCGAAGAGGTGACGACGGAGGTGCTGTCGTTGGTCTATGCGGAGTTGACGGCCCATCGCGTGGCCCTCGAAGGCACGCTGCTCAAACCCAATATGGTCGTATCGGGAAAAGGGTGTCCGGCTCAGGCGGGCGTGTCGCAGGTCGCCGAAGCGACGGTTCGGACCTTGTCCCGTGTCGTCCCTCCGGCGGTTCCCGGCATCGTTTTCCTCTCGGGAGGCCAGACGCCGCGTCAGGCCACGGAACATTTGAGCGGCATGAATTCGATGGGAAAGCATCCATGGGAACTGAGTTTCTCCTACGGGAGGGCGCTGCAGGATCCGGTGCTCAAGGCGTGGAAAGGAAAGGCGGCGAACGTCCAGGCGGCGAAGGAGGCGTTCTTCCTGCGCGCCAGGCTGAACGGGGCCGCGCGGCACGGGAAATATTCCCCGTCGATGGAGGCGGCTTCGTAGCTCCCTCGTTTCAGGGCATACTCCATTCCCCGGGATGGATGTATGATGCGCGGTAGGAGACCGAGCGCGAGGGAAGGGGAGCCATGAAGGAAAGGGTTTCGTCCATCCTTTCGAACCCCGCGTATCGCAAGGGAATGATCGCGGGGTTGATCTTTGTCGTCGCCTATACCCTGTTCGGCTTCTTCGGGGTGCCGGCGATCCTTTCCTCTACCCTTCCGAAAATGCTCTCGGAAGAGCTCAGCCGCGAGGCGACCATCCGGGAGATCCGTTTCCACCCCTACGAACTCTCCGTTTCGATGCGCGGCCTGAAGATCTCCGAGCGCGATGCAAAGGGAACATGGATTTCGGCGGAGGAGGTGTTCGCCAACCTTCAAATCGCCTCGATCCTCCGCGGCGGCCCGGTCTTGAGCGAAGTGCGCCTCCTCCGGCCCTACGTTAACATCGTGCGCCGCCCGGACGGTCGCTACAATTTCATGGATCTCATAGAGAAATACACGAAAAAACCGACAAAAAAGACAAAACCTTTAAAGTTTTCCTTCAATAACATCCAATTGGTCGACGGCCGGATCGATTTTGACGATGGGCCGAAAAAGACCCGCCATGAAATCCGTGGCATCCACCTCTCGCTCCCATTCCTTTCCAACCTCCCGTACTACGTCGATCGGTACATCCAGCCTTCCTTTGCGGCGACGGTGAACGGCAAGGCGGTTTCACTGAAGGGAAGGACCAAGCCGTTCAGCGATACGCGGGAGACCGTGTTCGATATCAACGTGTCGGATCTCGATATCCCGTACTACCTTGAATACATGCCGACCCGAAGGAACTACGAGGTCCCGACCGCTCACCTGGATGTCAGGTGCGCCGTTTCCTTCTCCCAACCGAAGGGAATGCCTCCCATCGTCCGCGTCGAAGGGGACGTCACCCTGCGCCAACTCCGGATCCTTGAAAAAAACAGGGCTCCGATGGTATTCCTTCCGATGGCGAAGGTGACGATCCTCCCGTCCGACGTGATCGCCCGGGAACTCAGGGTGTCCCGCCTGACGGTGACGGACCCGGAGATCGACGCGGCGATCGACCGAAACGGGAAGTTGAATCTTCGAGTGTTATCTGCCGGTAATGACAACGATATCGCAAGATCGGGAGAGGCCGCCGGCCCCGGGGACTCCGCGGAGGCGGGAAGCCCTCCCGTGAAGGTTTCCGTGGAGTCGATCCGACTCTCGGGAGGGAAGGTCCGCTTCACGGACGCATCACGGCATGCTCCCTTCAAGACGGCCTTGGGGGATCTCCGGATCGATGTCGACCGCCTGAGCACCGAAAAGGGGAAGGCGGCGGACGCCCTGCTTTCCACGCACACCGAGGCGGGCGAGACGCTCGAATGGAAGGGAAACCTGATCCTCTCGCCGTTCGCGTCGGAGGGGACGGTCTCGCTGGGAAAGGGGGTCCTCAAGAAGTACGCACCGTATTATGGCGGCGCCGTGCGCTTCGACGTCACCGGAGGGACGCTCGATCTTCATTCCGGATACCGGATCGCACGAAGAGAGGGCGATACGGAGATTCTTGTTTCCGGGCTCTCCGTCGGCCTCGCCGACCTGCGGCTGAAGCGACGGGACGATCCGGAAGAGTTCCTCCGGGTCCCGACCCTGTCGGTACGGAATGCCGCGATCGACCTCGGAAAGCGCGAGATCGTCATCGAGGAAGCGCTCACGTCCAGGGGAACCGTGGCGGTCCGTCGTGGGCAGGGAGGAGAGCTGAACCTCGCGGATCTCGTGGAGGAAGGTCGTCCTCATGCGACGCCGTCGGCTTCCGCATCGTCCGGCGGGAAATCCGGAAGAAACGTTCCGCCGGGAAAACCGTGGGGGATCACCCTCCGGAAGGCGGCGATCGAACGGTACGCGATGCGTTTCGTCGACCGGACCACCGATCCTCCCGTGGATCTGTCGCTTGATCCCATTCACGTCCGTGCGGAAAACGTCTCCACCGAACGGAACCGGAGAGGGAAGGTCTCCTTCTCCGCCACGGTCGCGCGCGAAGGGACCGTTTCCATCGGAGGCGCCTTTTCGGTCGACCCTCCATCCTTGAGGGCCAGGGTCCGGGTGAAGTCCTTGCCGATTGGCCCCGCGCATCCGTATTTCACGGAGAAGGTGAAAATCCTCGTGACGGCGGGGTCCGTGTCGGCGACGGGGGATCTGTCCGTCGACGCGCCGAAGGGAAAGCCGTTGAGCGTCCTCTACAAGGGCGAGGCGACGGTGAACGGCTTCTCTTCCATGGACAAGGCGCGCGGCGAGGAGTTCCTGAAGTTCGCCTCCCTCCATGTCGGAGGGATGGAAGCGGGGAACGGACCTCCGAAGGTCGAAATCGGCGAAATCGCGCTGACGGACTTCTACTCGAGGATCGTCGTGAACCCGGACGCCACCCTGAATGTCCAGGGAATCATTGCGAAAGGAGGGGCCGCCGGGGATAACGCGACGGTCAAGGCCGTTGCCGCGGTCCCCGCAGACGCGGCGAAACCGCCGCCGACCCCGGTCCGGATCGAATCCGTGACATTGCAGGGCGGGACGATCCTCTTCTCCGACCGGTACGTCAAGCCGAACTACACGGCCAGCCTCGTGGAGATCGGCGGACGGATATCCGGCCTTTCCTCGGAGGAGAGCCGGCAGGCGGACGTCGATCTTCGGGGGAAGCTGGAAAAATCGGCTCCTCTCGAGATCGTGGGGAAGATCAACCCGCTGGCGGAGAACCTGTTCGTCGATCTCAAAGTCGATTTCAGTGACATGGACTTGTCGCCGCTCTCCCCCTATACGGGCCGGTACGCCGGGTACGGGATCCGGAAGGGGAAGCTGGCGCTCGGGCTCAAGTACCACATCGCGAAAAGGAAACTGGATGCGGAGAACAAGGTGTTCCTCGACCAGTTCACCTTCGGGGACCCGGTGGACAGCCCGGACGCGACGAAGCTCCCGGTGCGCCTTGCGGTCGCGCTGCTGAAAGACCGCAATGGGGAGATCCACCTCGACCTTCCAGTGACGGGACGGATCGACGACCCGAAGTTCAGCGTATGGGGAATCGTGGTGAAGATCGTCGTGAACCTGCTCGTCAAGGCGGCCACCTCGCCGTTCGCCCTGCTCGGGGCGATCTTCGGGGGAGGGGAGGAACTCTCCTACCTTGAATTCGATCCGGGAATGGCCGCTCTCCCCGGGACGGCGGAGGCGAAGATCGGAAACCTCGCCAAAGTCCTCGAAGAGCGTCCGGGCCTCCGGCTGGAGATCGAGGGGCACGTCGACGAGGAAAAGGACGCGGAAGGATTGCGGCGCCTCCTTTTCCGCCGGAAGGTTGCCGCCCGAAAGGTCGGGGACCTCGTCCGATCGGGACAGGCCGCCCCGGCGCTGGACAACGTCCGCGTGGAGCCGGCCGAATACCCGAAATACCTTGTACAGGCGTACAAGGAAGGGAAGTTCCCGAAACCGAGGAACTTCCTCGGGATGGCCAAGGATCTGCCGGTGCCGGAGATGGAGAAATTGATGCTGGCGCACACGCCGGTGACGAACGACGACCTTCGGCAGATCGCGCTGCAACGCGCATCGATCGTGAAGGACCGGCTCATCCTCACGGGGAAGGTCGACCCCGGACGGATCTTCCTCGTGGAGCCGAAAACCCTTCCTCCGGAGAAAAAGGAAAAGCTGCGGGACAGCCGGGTCGACTTCCGGATCAAGTGACCATTCGCGACGTCGCACGATGGAGAAGTACCCGATGGCCAGAGCCCTGAATCCCGAAGAGATTCGGAAACCGTGCGATCCGAAGCGATTCCGCTTCGCCGACACGTCGGAGGTCGCCCCGCTCACGCGCATCGTCGGCCAGGCGCGGGCGCTCGATGCGATCGATTTCGGCCTCGACATGCGCAGCATCGGCTTCAACATCTATGTACTGGGCGAGAGCGGGACGGGGAAGACCTCCGCCATCCGCTCCTTCGTGTCCGAGAAGGCGAAGGCCGATCCCGTCCCACCCGATCGGGCCTATGTGTTCAACTTCCGGGAATCCGAGGAGCCGATCGCCCTTTCCCTGGCGCCGGGACGGGGCATGGAATTCCAGCGAGACATGCGGGAGCTGGTGGACTATCTTCGCTCGGCGATCCCGAAGGTTTTCGACTCGAAGGAGTACGAGAGACAGAAGGGGCGGATCGTCGACGGGTCGCAGGGGGTCCTGATCCCGGCCCGGAACCGTCGGAACCTTGCGCTGAAGGACGAGGTGGTGCAGGCGGTCCGCGAGGGGACGTTCCGCATCCTCGAGATCGATCGCGTGGAAGATGGGGTCGAGGCGCTGATGGGACTCCCGGCGGGGGAGATCGGGCCGGAGTGGGAGTACCCTCCCGGGTCGCTCTATCGGAAGGTCATGGACCGGATCGGGGAACTCCGCGAAGCGGTGAAGGGGCAGGAGCACGAGGAGGAGAAGGGAAAAAAGGAAAGGGCGGAATGAGCGCCCTTCCGAACGTCGAACGCCCTCCGTTCACGGCTTCGGTTTTTTCCCCCTCCCCCGAAGGTGCCGTTCGTGAAGCCTTTGGAAGAACCGCTCGAGCCGATCCCGGTAGGCGATGGTCAGGAAGACGATGACCACCGCCGCGCCGGCGAGAAGGAAGAACCGGTAATACTGCTGGTTCCTCAGGAACGTTCCCCCGAGCGTGAGCAGCGTGGTCCCGAGAAGACGCCCCGTGGTGGCGATGTAGAGGAACTTCAGCGTGGTGAGATGGCCCAGCCCAAGGATGTAGCAGAGGTAATCTTTCGGGAACCCGGGGATAAGGAACAGCAGGAAGACGAGAAACGCCCCCTTGTGGTGGAGCAGGTAGTCGAACCGCTCCATCGTCTTCGCGTCGACGAACCTCTCGGTCAGGGGGCGGCCGAAGAAGCGTGAGAGACTGAAGGCGAGGAACGATCCGACCGTCAACCCGATGGTGGAGAGCACAACTCCTGCGACAGGCCCGTAGAGGTACCCTCCGAGGACGCCCGTCGCTTCTCCGGGGATGGGAGCGGCGACCACCTGGACCGCCTGGAGCAGGATGAAACCTGCGAATCCCCACGCGCCGAGGGAGTGGATCCAGACAATCAAGCGCTCCCGGTTCATGAAAAATCGGAAGAGGCCGAAATGGTACAGGGAGAAACTGAGAGCGAGGAATGCGAAGAGAAACACGAGCGGCTTGACGAGGATTTTCAGCTTTTCCTGCAGCGGACCGGCCCCCGGTTGGCGTTGCCAAGATGATACACGAAACGCGTCCGCGGGAGCGGTCCGGTCGGGAATTGCGGAATTGCGGTTCCGCGGTTACCGTTGGGAGCGGCCCCGTGAAGAGAACCGGTCCCGATGCCCGCTCTTCCTGCCGCCGGGGCCGGAGGTCGGGCGCGCCTCGTTCCCGGCGTGCCGGGAAACCCGCGCCGGAGGAGAAGAGGACACGGTTCGCCCCGCGGAGAGGAACGCGGCGTCCACGGAGATCATGAACGGCCGTGGTTTCGACGGCGTTCGGCCCGTGTGGAAAACCGTCGGGGGCGCCGGTTTCGCCGGAGAAGCGAAGGCGTGGTCCGCGACCACGGCCAGGTGCTTGCTCATCAGGCGCTCGATGTCGGCGAGCAGCGGGCGCTCCTCGAAGCCGCAGAACGAGATCGCGGTACCCGACGCCCCGGCCCGCCCGGTGCGGCCGATCCGGTGGACGTACGCCTCCGGTTCGTTCGGCAGGTCGTAGTTGACAACGTGGGACAGGTCGACGATGTCGAGTCCCCGGGCGGCGATGTCGGTGGCCACCAGGACCCGGATCGTCCCCTTCTTGAAGGCCGAGAGGGCGCGCTCCCTCGCCCCCTGCGACTTGTCCCCGTGGATCGCCTCGACGCGCACCCCCGCGCGGCTCAGGGTCCGCTCCACGCGGTCGGCGCCGTGCCGCGTCCGCGTGAACACGAGGGCGTTCTTGATCTCTTCGTCGGCGAGGAGCGTTTTCAACAGATCCGCCTTGGACGCCTTTTCCACGTAGTAGAGGCGATGCTCCACGTCTTCGGCAGGCGCGGAAGCGGCAGCGACCTGGACCCGCACCGGATCGCGGAGCAGGGTGGCCGAAAGGCGGACGATCTCCGGCGGCATCGTCGCGGAGAACATCAGCGTCTGCCGTTTCGCGGGGAGTTTCTCGATGATGCGGCGAATGTCGACGATGAAGCCCATGTCCAGCATCCGGTCCGCCTCGTCCAGGACGAAGATCTCGACGGTGGAGAGGTTTACGAGCTTCTGCCCCATGAGGTCGAGGAGACGCCCCGGCGTGGCGACGAGGATGTCCACCCCTTTCTGCAGCGCCTGCTCCTGGGGCCTCTGGCTGACGCCGCCGTAGATGACGGCGTGCCGCATCCCGGTGTGTCGCCCGTAGTCGCCGAAACTTTCCCCGATCTGCATGGCCAGTTCCCGCGTCGGGGTGAGGACGAGCGACCGGACGACCCGGCGCCCCCGGACGGTCCTGGTCTCCGCGGCGAGGCGGTGAAGGATGGGCAGCGCGAAGGCGGCCGTCTTTCCGGTGCCGGTCTGGGCGGAGCCGAGCAGGTCCTTCCCCTGGAGCACGTGGGGAATCGCCTTTTCCTGGATGGGGGTCGGAGTCGTGTAGTGCATTTCCTGAACGGCCCGGAGGATCTCCGGGGACAAACCGAATTGTCGAAACGGCATCGTTTTCCTTTTTCTCCTGAGGATCGGTTGAGAGATGGTTGGCGGACGAAGGGCCTACGGGTCGATATGAGCTGGGGGTACCTGGAACGCTGCGGGGGTTTTTGGATTAAGGGGACTCAAATCGGGGATAACGTATCACACCGTTCGGGAGGTTGCAACACCCTATAGATCCACACCCTATAGATCCGCATGGCCGGCCTTATCGACCTTCCGCCTCGAGGAACCGTTCGGCTTCGATGGCGGCCCGACAACCGGCCCCCGCCGCGGTGACGGCTTGGCGGTAGACCTTGTCGTGCACGTCCCCGGCGGCGAACACTCCTTCGACGTTGGTCTTCGCGCCGTCGCGCAGGACGATATAGCCGTTGTCGAGGGCCAATTGCCCCTCGAAGATCTTCGTGTTCGGGTCGTGCCCGATGGCGACGAAGACCCCGTCGATCTTCCGGACGGACTCCGACCCGTCTTTCGTGCTCTTCAGCCGGACCGCGGAGACCTCGTTCTTCGCCGGGTCGAGGATGTCCGCGATCACGGTGTCGAGGACGAACTCGATCTTCGGGTTTTTCCGCGCGCGGTCGACCATGATCTTCGTGGCGCGGAACCGGTCCCTTCGATGGACAAGGAGCACCTTCGACGCGAACCGGGTGAGGAAAACCGCCTCCTCAAGCGCGGTGTCGCCTCCGCCGACCACGACGATCTCGCGGTCCCGGAAGAAGGCGCCGTCGCAGGTGGCGCAGGTGGATACGCCCCGCCCCATCAGCTTCTTCTCCGATTCCAGGCCCAGGAGCCTGGCCGAGGCGCCGGTGGCGACGATCAGGGTGCGCGCCATGTGGGTGTTCTCCTCCGTGTTCACCGCGAAGGGGCGTTTCGAAAGGTCCACGCCGACGACCGTTTCCGCGAGGTACGCCGCTCCGAACCGTTCCGCCTGCTTCCGCATGAGGTCGACGAGCTCCGGTCCCTGGATCCCCGCGGGGAACCCGGGGAAGTTCTCGACCTCGGTGGTCAGCGTCAGCTGCCCCCCCGGTTCGCGGCCATCCAGCACCAGCGGGGCGAGGTTGGCGCGCGCGGCGTAGATGGCGGCGGTCGAGCCCGCGCAGCCGGAACCGAGGATGACGACGTCGTGGATCATGCGGTGGGTTCCTCCCTTGGGGGATGACTTCCCGTGCCCCCTTGTGCAAGAATACATCCCGACAGGATGGAATTTCCACAACGAACGAAGGAGGAACGACCGATGGCCAGCAATAAACCGTCCGCGGAGTTGCTCGACCTTCTGAACCAGGCGATCGCCCGGGAGATCCAGGTCTCTGTGCAATACATGTGGCAGCACGTCCTCTGGAAAGGGGTCCAGGGGTACGCGGTCAAGGACGCCTTCAAGACGACCGCCATCACGGAGATGAAGCATGCCGAGGCGATCGCGGAGCGGCTGAACTACCTGGGGGGGATCCCGACCACGAAGCCGGCGCCGATCTTCATCGGCGCCACGCTCAAGGAGATGATCGAGACGGACAAGAAGGACGAGGAGACGGCGATCTCGATGTACAAGAAGATCATCCTGGTCGCCCGGAAGCAGGGGGACGAGACCACGGAGTTCCTCTTCAACAAGATCCTCTCGGACGAGGAGGGGCACCACGACCTCTTCACCACCCTCCTCGAGAAGGATTGAGGAGAGTTCTTTCCCGAGCGAAGCGAATCGCACCGGAGCGGCCGGTATCCCTCCGTGGGACCCGGCCGTTGTTTTTCGTGGAAAGAAGCGGGGTTCCCCACCGCGCGGCAGGCCCGGCGTGAACCATCCCCCGGAAGATCCGCGCACCGCTGCGTGGATCTCCGCCGCGCTCCTGCGCTGGTTCCGGACGGCGGCCCGTCCGATGGCGTGGCGGGAGACCCGGGATCCGTATCGCATCTGGGTCTCGGAGATCATGCTCCAGCAGACCCGGGTCGAAACCGTCGCTCCCTACTACGAACGCTTTCTCCTGAAATTCCCCGAGGTGGGATCCCTTTCCCGGGCGCCGCTGGACGACGTCCTGAAGGCGTGGGAGGGACTTGGGTACTATTCCCGCGCGAGAAACCTCCACCGGGCCGCCGGGATCATCGTTGCCCGCCACGGCGCCAAGGTGCCGCGCACGGTGGAGGCGCTCGAGGCGCTTCCCGGGATCGGCCGATCGACGGCCGGGGCGATCGCCGCGATCGCCTTCGGGGCGGACGTCCCGATCCTCGACGCGAACGCCCGTCGTGTGGTCGCCCGTCTTTTCGCCGTCGAAGGGGATCTCCGTTCCTCCACGGTCGAGAACGCCCTTTGGGAGCGGTCCGCGCGCCTGGTGCGGAAGGGAAAAGGTCGGGACACGGCCCTCGCGGTGATGGACCTGGGCGCCGTCGTTTGCCTGCCGAACTTTCCGCGCTGCGGGGAGTGCCCTGTGAGATCCCGTTGTTCCTCCTTTCTTCGTGGGCTACAGGATTCGATCCCTCCGAAGCGCGCGAAGAAAGTCCTCCCGCATCACGACGTCGTGGCAGCGGTGTTCCGACGGACGGACGGCGCGCTGTTCCTGATGCGTCGGCCGCCCAATGGACTTCTGGGGGGATTGTGGGCCTTCCCTTCGGGGAGGCGCGACCCGGGGGAGACCCTTGTGGATGCGCTGCGGCGTTCGCTCCGGGAGAAACTTCAGGTGCGCGCGGCGATCCAAAGGGAAGTGGGAGCCGTCCGACATGCCTATTCCCACTACCGGATCACCCTCCACGGCTTTCTTTGCGAGACGTCGTGGGGCGCGTTGCCGGCGGGAGAGGGAACGGGGTGGCTCCCCGGGCACGAGGAAGGAACATTCGCCCTTCCACGGGCGGACCGCAAGTTGGTCGAATTCATCAGCCGTCAACATGGCGGTGTGTGCGCCCCTGAAAGGTGATGTGCCCCCGGGGCCGGTTCTTCGGGTACAATGACTCCGGGGGGTGTACCCACCCCGCCATAGCTATCCCCCCGGCGTACGAAAGGAGGAACGATGAAGCGCGCAACCCTTGCCCTCGCCTTTCTTTTTCCGGCACTGGCGGCGATCGTCCCCTCCCACGCGAAAGAGATCAAGATCGGCCTGATCACGCCGCTTTCCGGCGACGTCAAGACATTCGGCGAGTCGGTCCGGAACTCCTTCCTGATCGCCGTAGAGGAGGCAAACGCCAGGGGCGGCGTCGCCGGGATGAAGATCACGTACGTCATCCAGGACGACAAGAACGACGCCACGGAGGCGGCGAACGTGGCGAACCTCCTCGTGAACCAGCAGCGCGTGAAGGCGATCGTGGGGTCCGTCACATCGAAGACGACGATCCCGGTTTCCGACATCATCCAGTCGGCGAAGATCCCGGCGATCTCGCCAACGGCGACGAATCCGAAGGTGACGGCGGCGGACGGGAAGCGGAAGGACTACATGTTCCGCGCCTGCTTCATCGACCCGTTCCAGGGGACCGTGATGGCGAAGTTCTCCCGGGAAACGCTGAAGGGGAAGAGCGCCGCGGTGCTGTATGACGCATCGAACGACTACTCGAGGGGGATCGCCGAGGTCTTCCGCGACGCCTTCCGGAAACAGGGCGGCAAGGTGGCGGCGTTCGAATCGTACGGGAAGGACGACGTGGATTTTTCCGCTCTCCTTACGAAGGTGAAGACGTCCGGCGCAGACGTTCTCTTCCTGCCGGATTACTACAACAAGGTCGGCCTGATCGCCAAGCAGGTCCAGGAGAAGGGGCTCAAGGTCCGCCTGGTCGGGCCGGACGGGTGGGACTCCCCCGACCTGGTGAAGATCGCCGGGAGCGCCATCGAGGGAGGCTACTTTTCCAACCACTACTCCCCGGACGACCGGCGGCCGGAAGTCGTGGCGTGGGTGAAGAAGTACAAGGAGAAGCACGGACAGGTCCCCGACGCCCTCGGCACGCTGGCGTACGACGCGACGAACCTTCTCCTCGAGGCGATCCGCAAGGCGGGGAGCGACGACCCGAAGAAGATCCGGGAGGCCCTCGCCTCGATCAAGGACTTCAAGGCGGTCTCCGGAAAGTCCACGCTGGACAGGAACGGGGACAGCATCAAGAGCGCCGCGATCCTCAAGATCGAGGGAGGCAAGCAGAAATTCGTGAAGATGGTGAAACCGTAGAGTATTTCCTCCAGCAGGCGCTGAACGGCCTACAGCTCGGGTTCGTGTACGCCCTGATCGCCTTGGGGTACACGATGGTCTACGGCATCGTGCGCCTCATCAACTTCGCCCACGGCGACGTCTTCATGGTCGGGGCGTTCCTGGCGTTCTACTCCATCGAGAAACTCCACCTGCCTCTGCCCGCCGTGTTCGCACTCGCCGCGGGAGGGTCCGCCTTCCTCGCGGTGGTCATCGAGCGGGTGGCGTACCGTCCGCTGCGAAACGCCCCGAAGATCGCTTCGCTGATCACCGCCATCGGCGTTTCCCTGTTCCTGGAGTACTTCACCGCGCTCCACCAGGTGTTCGGGCCGAACTATTACGCCTTCCCGCGTCCCTTCCAGGTGGTGTCCCTCGAGATCGGCGGGATCACGGTCACCAACATCCAGGGGATCATCCTCCTCGCCACGCTCGCCTCCCTGGGGGCGCTGCAATATGTCGTCTACCGGACGAAGGTGGGCCGGGGGATGCGCGCCGTCTCCCACGACTTCGTCACCGCGGGGTTGATGGGGGTCAACGTCAACGCCGTGATCTCTTTCACCTTCGGCCTCGGGGCGGCGCTCGCGGGGGTCGGGGGAGTGCTCTACGGGATCGCCTACCCGCAGATCAACACCTTCATGGGGGTGATGCCCGGCCTGAAGGCGTTCACCGCCGCCGTCCTCGGCGGTATCGGGTCCATCCCGGGGGCGGTACTCGGGGCCCTGATCATGGGGCAATCGGAGACGATGACCACGGCGTATCTCTCGTCCACCTACCGGGACGGTATCGCCTTCGTCCTCCTCATCGCCGTGCTGCTGTGGAAGCCCACCGGGATCCTCGGGAAGGCCCGGACGGAGAAGGTATGACGGCGGGGCGATGACCTTCCTGAACCCGTACTGGGTGCAGATTTTCCAACTGGCGTGCATCG
>JAMDCN010000153.1:14041-14327 GCA_023489025.1 Deltaproteobacteria bacterium
TTCACGGGACTCTTCTCCCTCGGGCACGCCGCCTTCTACGGCGTGGGGGCGTACCTGGCGGCGCTGCTGACGAAGTTCTACGTGGGCGCGTACGGGGACGAGGCGGTTTTCGCGACCGGGGCGGTTTTCCTCGGTTCCCTCCTTGCGGGAGGATTCGCGGCGGCGTTTCTCGCGTTCCTCGTCGGCCTGCCGACTCTCCGCCTGACGTCGGACTATCTCGGCATCGCCACGCTGGGGTTCGGGGTCATCATGAAGGTCCTCTTCGACAACGCGGATTCCTTCCTGC
>JAMDCN010000103.1 GCA_023489025.1 Deltaproteobacteria bacterium
TGTGCTGGCGCAGCGTCCGTGGCATCAGTGCACCGCCTCGGGTTCCGTGACGGGCGCCTCGCTGGTCATCCTTTTTTCGCCCCCTTTGCTGATGATTTTGAATAAGTATGCAAATGCATTAGCGGCGCACTCCGGCGGGAGATCGCTCGCCCGGTTTCTGCCGGGTAAAGCCCATCTTTTTCGCGATCTCTACTTGCGCCTTGGCCACCCGTCCCGAGTCCAGTTCGAGGTATCCCATCGTGGTCATCGGGTCCTTGTGCCGGAGCGCCTTCTGGATGTCCGGGACGGAGACCCCCTCCCGGGACAGCAGGGTGGCAAACGTCCCCCGCAGGCGGTGCGGGGAGACCCCCGGGGTGCCGCAGGCGGCGTTGGCCTTCTTGATCACGCCCCGGGTGCAGCCTGCGTAGTAGGAGCCCTTCGGACCTTGCACGATCAGGCCCGTCGGCCGCTTGTGGGGGGCAAGATGCTTCTTGAGCCAAGGCGGCACGGCGACGGGCTCCGCCTCCCGGCCCTTCGTGATCCCGGGGGTATAGGTGGACCGCTCCTCGTCGTACCACTCCCACCGGGCGGTCAAGGCTTCGCTCTCCCGCAAGCCCAGCCCCAGCATCAGCCGTACCGCGATCCCGATCCCCGTGCGCGCGCCGGCGGCGGCGTCCACGGCTTCCAGCCAGGCGGTGGTCTTGGCCACGGGCAGTATCATCTTCGGTTTCTTCTGGATCTTGAGCATCTTCACCCGCCACGGGACACGGTCGATGACATCGCGCTTCACCGCCCAGTGACACAGGAGCCTCAGGATCCGCAACCAGTGGTTCGCCGTGGCCGCACAGTGACCTTGCAGGTGCGCGTTCCGCGCCTGCTCCACGGCGTCGGTCCGGATCCGGTCGATGCGCATGTTGCCGAGGTCGTAGAGATGCAGCCGGGCGAAGGCCGCCACGGAGCGCCGATGCGCGTCGGAGGCCGTGGAGGCGTGGATGGAGAGCCACAGCTCCGCGAGCTGCGCAAGCGTCGGGACGGGGCCGCCGCCGTCTTTGACCACCCGCTCCCGGCGGTACGCCTTGAAGGCGATCTCTTCCGCCTTGGGATGTGAGGTCTCCCCGGTCGATCGCTGGATCCGCCGGCCGCCGACCCGAAACCGGTAGTGCCACGGGCCGCGGCCGTCGATGCGGAAGAGGGAGAAGCCCATCGCTACTTGACCACCTTGTTCTTGAATTTAGCGGGGAGGGTGATCCCCTTGAGGTCGCAGCCGCGGAGGTCGAGGGACCCGCCGACGGTGCTCGGCAGGGTGATCTCCTTGAGGATCATGAAATCGCCGGATTGCAGCAGCCGTTTGATTTCGGATCCTTGCAGTTTCATCAGCCGTCTCCTCCTGCCGCCGCCGTTTTTTGGTCGATGCCCACAGGGCCGATCCCCGCGGGGCCAATCCCCGCAGGGGTCCAGGAGGCCTCGGGGATCCTGGAGGCCCGCTTCCCCGCGCGCAGCGCCTCGATCACGCCCCGGCGGTCCACCCGGCGCCGCTCCATCTCATCATCGTCGTAGGTCACCAACTGACCCTTCCACCGCGCGATCGACGGGATGGAGGTGTACCCGGGCCGGGCGGTGTACGCCCGGTCGCACTGAGGGCAGGCGAACAACCGGGAGTACCCTCCGATCTCCATGCTGACGAACCCGTCCCGGCACGCCTTGACCCGGCACAGGTCAGCCGCCCACTCCTCCAGCGTCTGCCGGGGCGCCTGCTTCACCTGCTCCGAGGGCGCCTGCGCCGGTATTCCGTCTGGCCTTCTCCGCGTCATACCGCTCCACCTCCCGCCGTGCCGCGTCCAGGTACGCCTTGTACACGGCGTCCCGTCCGAAGAAGTTCCCCGCCACCTTCCGGAACTGCGGATCCGCCCGCTTGGCCTCGGGCTCGTACTCGTTCACGCACTCCCACAGCACCTGCCACGGCACCCCGCCCTTCTCCGGCGGAGTTTTCAGGATCGAGACGATGTGCTCCCGGGCCCGGTACCGGGACTGGGGATGCACACGGATCTGCTCCTCGTAGTACGCGACGATCTTTTCCGCGTGCTCCGCGAACTCGGCCTTCGGCTTCGATGTGCGTCTTTTGAGGGAAACGGGGACCGTCGCACCGCCAGGTGCGACAGAGTGTTTTTGATCTACTTCTCGTTCAACTTCAACTTCTCGTTCAACTTCAACTTCCACTTCAGGCCGGATTAGTTCCGGAGTAGTCCCAGACTTGTCCGGTACTTCTTCGGAGTAGGACGGCAGATAATCCCGGCCCTTGCGCTTGAGCGCCTGGTGCTCGTCGTAATTCAGGGAGTGGAGGTACCAGCACCCATCCACCTGAAAATACTTCACATTCGTTTTTTCGCTGATCTCGTGGAGGCACCTGGTGATCGTGGGGATATCGAAGAAATCGACGAACGGGACGATGGTCCCCTTGACCGTATACGGGTTCGCCTCCATCTTCCCGTGGGCGTTGTAGTGCGGGATGAGCATCCCGAATAGGGCGAGCGCCTTGGGAGAGAGTTTCGCCACCCCGTGCGACCGGCTGATGTCTTTCCGGATCATGCGGCCTTCGGATTTTGGAGATGCCACGGTCGTACCGCCCCCCCCTCGCCTTGAACAGCTCCCGCGTGAAACGCCGAACCTACGCCAGGACCACCGCCTCCGGCAGTTTCCCGACGACCCACTTCTTGATCCGCGCGATCGCCTCGTTCCTCCACGCCCCGCCGTCCGCCTCGAACAGCGCGCAGGTGGGCATCGGGGATCCGGACCGCATCCGCAGGACGAACCGGGAGGCGGGCTGCTCGATCTCGGGGAAGGACCGGAACGGGGCCAGCGTCACGGGATTGGGTACTTTCGTGTCTCCTACCCGGGCGATGCCGGTCTTGGCAGTCACCTTCTGGCTGGTGCCGTCGTCGTCGAACGTCAGCACTGTGCCGTCCTGCAGGGTCCCCAGGATCTGCAGGATCGTCTTCGTCATCTCGTCCTGGACGAACATCGACAGCATCGACACGATGAAAGTGTCGATATCCAGATACTGGCCGAACGGGAACGGGCGCAGTTCGTTCTTGGCCACCAGGAAGCACCCGCGCTGCTGGAACTCCTCGTCCAGTATCGACACGAGGCGCACGCTCTGCGGGCCATCGACCACGACGATCGGCGGGTTGGGCCCGGTATCGGCCTCACATTTGTCGTAGAACTCCACCAGGCCGGTGAGCGTGGAGATGGCGATCGCGGCCGGCTCCGGCTTCTTCACGGGCACCAAGGCCGCGCTCGTGTACCTCCGGTCATCGATCGTCACCTGCTCGACCTTCGCCGAGTTCTGGATCTCCTGGAACAGTTTCACCAGCATCGCTCACTCCTCCTCTCCGCCGGGATCGCCGGCCAGGGACATCACCGGGGTTCGCCCGGTCAGTTTCAGCTTGAGCTGCTCGGGGTTGTGCTCGAACGCCACGGGCTGGCCGCGGTCCTTCCCGATGAAGATCATGGTGGGGACGGCCTTCGGGCCCCGGACGGAGGAGGAGACGTAGATGGCGAGATTCGCGCTGGTGCGCTCCTCGTTCGGGGCGATCGTCACCTTCAGGCTCAAACTGCGCGGGCCATCGGCCGTGTTGGGGTCCAGGATGTTTTCCAGGACGCGCTTGAACTCGTCGTCGAACCGCTCGATCGCGGCTCCACGACCGAGCGTCGAAAGGCTGACCATTCCATCGTCGGGTTCTTGTGCCACAGTTCCTCCTCTGAGTCGGAATTTTTGCTCTACGACCTCACGACCTTCTTCACCAGGCACTGCTCCGAATCCCGCCGCGGCCACGGCCACAGGCGCCGGACGAACTTCCACCCCTTCCGCCTCCACTCCAGCCGTTGCTTCGTCGGGATCCGCAGGTAGAGGGTGACCGCCATCAGATCCAGCCGTCCAGCATCAGCTCCAATACCCGCGCGTCGATCGCGCGGTGGCGAAGGTCGGGGGTCGTGGTGTTCCAATCCGTAGATCGGGAAGCGCCGCACGACCTGGGAATGCGGGCAATGACGCCGAACCGCAGGAACCAGGGGTCGACGCGCAAGGCCCCGGGACACCGCCACAGGATCCCGGCGGGGACCTCGCCGATCAGCAGCGGCGTGGGGCTGTGGGAGAACACCCTCTCCATCTGGATCCCGAGCGGCAGGATCTGCTCCGGAGGGGGGGGCGGGGATCCACAGTCGGGACAGGGAGGCATCACCAAGTCACCGTGTACGTCAGCACCGCGGCCGCGGCCCAGTAGACGGCCATCCGCCACTGCGACCAGCCCTCCATGGCGTAGACCGCCGCGGCCACGACGTCGAGGACGATCAGAATCGTCGGGAAGACTTTCGTCATGCCACGGCCCGCAGGCCGGCCAGCACCGTGTCGATCTTCTCGACCACGTCCAGGGCCGCAATCCGCTTCTCCTCGATGAGGGCGATCGCGGCGGCGATCAGGGCGGCCTTACGCGGCCCAGGCAACGCATCCTCCGAAGGAGCCGCCTTGGCACGGCTCTTGATGGGGGGGGAGGCGGACTTCCGGTTGACGGAACGGGGCTTCTTCGACGGTACGGTGGCGTCGTTCGACGGCGCCACGTTCTTCCCGGCCTTGTGGGTGTTGGCCTCGATCATCTCCTGCGTGCGGGGATCCTTGGCGTCCGGCAGCGTGTAGAGCACCATCGTTCCCGCGCGGCCGCGGTACGGCCACGACTTGATCTTCCCCTCCCGCTCGAGCTCCGCTACGATCACACGCAGTTCGTCCGAGGACGCCTTGCTGCCCTGGAGAAGCGGTGTCTTTCCGGCTGCGCCCCGCCGGGTGATGATCCCGAGGACCTTGTCCGACAGCGTCATCTTCTCCGACACTGGAGCCTCCTTCTTGGCGGTAGTTGGTTCGGGTTTCGGTCGGGGCGTTGCGGGAGGATCCTCCGGTTCGGAAGGCGTCGCCGATCGCCCCGAGAAGTCGCAGGCCCGGCAGTCGCTCGGAGCCGGAGTTGTCCAGGCTTGCCGCTTCGCGCAGGGCTCCGGCTTGTGGAGGTACGGGCAGCCGGCCATTATGGGGACACCGCTTCGCTTGGGCGATTACTGCCTACCGATTGCAATCCAGCGGACTCCTATGGGTGCGGCGAGTTGGGAGTTGGTTATTCCCGATCCAATTCCTCGTCGATCCGGTCGATGCGTGCCTTGAGAACCTTCTTCTCGGCGCGGAGTTTTTCCTTTTTCGTAGGGATCGGCAGAAGCATGGCCGCGAAGTATCGAAACATCAATTCCCCCCATTCTCGCTTCCCAAGTTCGATGAGGGCCATTCCAAGTCGCCTATATTCGTTGCTGCTGAGGCTGGTGTTTTCGCCGCGAAGTTTCTGCCCCAAGAGTTGATCGGACATGCCGAGATGGATCGCGATGGTTTTCTGGAGGAGGCCGCACTCCCTCACGGCGTATGCGGCACAATCGTTAGGGCAGGTGAATTCTCGGGGGTCAGGCATCGAAGGAGCGGCGGGGAATTCAATACGGTATTGGATTATTTTCGCTTGATTCTCTATCACTTACCGCCCTCCCCTTCTGGAGTTTTACAAAATAAAAGACGGTAAAAATGGAACTGGATTAAAAAAAGAGGCGATGGAAACCACCGCCTCATTCGTTCGACGCCTGCCGGTACTTCGGGTGCTTCAATTCGAGGAAGGTTACCTTCCCCTTCGTGACCTCTTCGATCTTTGCAGCCAGTTCATCGGAAACGATCTTTTTCCCGGAAACAATTTCCGATATGAACCCCTGGGATTCAACACCGAAAAGGTCGGCCGCTTCCTGTTGCGTCAGTTTTTTCGATTCGATCCAATCACCGAGCCGCATCAAGAAATCCTCCCGCCACTGTATATATCTCATGGTGAGATATTCGTCAAGAGTAAATATCTTGAATTGCGATTTGCCTGTATATCTCGGGGAGAGATATAAAGCCTATATGAAGGAAACCATAGGTAATTTAATAAAAAAACGCCGTGAAGCCCAGGGATGGACACAGACTGAATTGGGGAAACGTGTATCCGCGGGGCAATCGATAATTTCCGATATAGAGCGGGACGAAAAGCCGGTTTCATCACAGATGGCGATCAAACTTCACCAGGTACTCGGAATTCCTATCGACGTGCTCACAGGGAAAATTTCGGTCGCAACGTGGTCACAGGGATGCATTCATACTGCTCCGGTGTCTCACCTTCCTGTTTCCGTAGTCATCCGCGCCTCCTCCCTGAAAACCCTAATAGATCTACCGGAACGTCGCACCGAACTGGTCGAGGTGCCGATCGTCAATGGTTCAATCGCCGCCGGAACCGGGAGGATCCTGGACGATGTCGTTGAGGACTGGGCTTGGCTCCCTATCAGCCAGCTCCACGGTCACAGCCGGGAAAATCTTGTCTGCGTGAAGATTACCGGCGAATCAATGGAGCCAGTCATCCACACCGGCGCCATCGTCTGTGTCGATCGAGCGGATCGGCCCGTCGGGAAGAAACTGCATGACCGGTCTATCTACGCGGTGCGAACCGGTCAGGAGACTGTTTCCGTAAAGTACATTCGAGTCACTGATCACATCATGGCATTGCTCAGCGCCAACCTTGATCAACCTCCAATCATGTTGGACCTAAGATCCCAGGCTTCCCCCGTGATCGGCCGTGTGGTATGGATGTGGCAGACGATGTGACAATCAGGGAAATATTGGGGGAAAGATGAAAACATGCGCCACATTGGTTCTCGCCTTTGTCATGGCAGTCGTTATTATTGGTTGCGCTCTCCCCCCTACCAGACCACTTACAAGGGAGACAACTTCCGGAGTTAAATTGTCTGAGGAGGCAATTTCAAAAGTAAAGGAGGGAGTTACCACAAAAACAGAACTACTGGAATTATTCGGACCTCCAAGTACATTATCTTTGACCGGAAACGGGAAAGAAATGTGGATTTACACATACAGTCTATACAGAATTCCAATCACTCAAACAGTTAAGTTGGACCCTGAAATGGGGCCAGTCGTAGTAAATAGACGAAATCCGGACATAACAATGCAGATAACAAATATACTTCTATCGCAAGACGGAATTGTTGAAAAAATAACGAGCACGACGTCTGGAACGCAGATCAAGTCTAAAATCGTAGTAGAATAATTTTTTAATGCGTAGGCCCCGGGCCGTCCGGGGCTTTTTTTATCCCCCTATATCTCATTGTGAGATTATCTTCTTGACACATATCTCAAGGCGAGATATTATCCCCCTCAGCCTCACCGCTCCTTGACCTCCGACGCGAAATTCTGGCGCTCCACGATCCACATGCCACGGTCGAAGCGGGCGGCAACGCAGCGCCACACGGGCGGATCGGGAAAGCCGGGAAGGGCGATGGGGTAAGGACTGGTGGAGCACCGCAAGGCCCGCCGGAGCACATGGAACCGGCATCAGCGCGCAACTCCTTGGCGCGCGGGCATCAGGGAATCCGATCTTTGAAAGGGATGGCGGCAGTCCTCGGTGCAGCATTGGAGAGGCTGCGACGGAGCCCCGTCTTGCATCGTGGCTAGTGGGCAGGTGGATGACAACGCGTAAGTCCCAACGCCGCGGCGCTCACTCGGGAGCAAGCAGGCACGGAGCCCTGCACGTCGCATCACAAGCCGCCATCCCGCAAGCTGGCTCCCGGTGAGGCGCACCGGGGTAAGGAGCCTGAGCCGAAAGGCTGACGATCCGTGGCGACCCATCAAGAAGGGGCGGCGCGACTCGCCACGCGGGCGAGGGTGGAGCATCCGGACGCCGTATGTGGCCATGGGCTACAGGACCGGCAGAACGCATCCTGCCGCCGCCCTACCCTAATGGTCCCGGCGTCCGCGCCTGTGACTACCGGCCAGGTGGGAGGCCCTTGTGGCAGCCCCGCCGGGACCACCACGAGAGGAGCCCCACATGTACCCGATCACCGATGAAGAGAAGGTTCGCCTGAAGAAGGATTTCTCGTACCACCCGCCGATTCCGAACCAGGTACCCCGGTACAACGAGATCCGGGACTTCGCGCGGACGTTCGCGGCCACGCTCCTGGAGAAATGCCCGCCCTCCCGGGAACGGTCTCTCGCGCTGACGAAGATGGAAGAGGCCGTCATGTGGGCGAACGCCTCGATCGCCCGGAACGAGTGAGGAGGTCGCTATGGACGAGCACCGAGGATCAAAGCCTCACATGGTTTACCGCGATGACGGCACGGGCTGCCGACGTTGCGGGAACTTTCATCCGGACTGTTCCCCCTGCCACCAGAGCCCCGAGGACGCGGCGCTCGATCGGAAGCAGGTCCTCGATGCTTACCGGGAAAACATGGCGGAGGCCGCCGAACCCTACGGCGAGCACCGCGGCTCCCGCCCCTTCGACCGTGACTTCGCCGCGGCCGCCGCTTCCGATTTCGCGCCCGCGAACGAGGACCAGGCGGTGGCGCTGCAGGAGAAGGCGGGAGGGAGGAGATGAGCCGCACACCGGGACCGTGGAAATTAGGTTGTTACGCCGGATCATACATGACCCTCGTCCTTGGATCTGACGACAGCATCGTTGTTCGGAATCCTAAAAACCGCGACGATGCCCGCTTAATCGTTGCCGCGCCGGAACTTCTCGAAGCCGCCAAAGATGTTCTCGAAAAATTTAGGTTAACGAACGTCAATGTCGGCGCGGATCTCTCCTATTCGATCCTGGTCTTCCTCCGTAATGCCATCGCCAAAGCGGAAGGACACATATGACCCCCCGCCTCTACTTTCTCGTCGCCGGCACGCTGTTCATCCTCGGCCTCGCGGTCTACGCCGGTTTCCGCATCGTGCTGGCCGTGCGGCATCTCGTGGGAGCCTGAGCGTGGATCTCTTCGTTGCCTCCTTCCCCCTCGCCAAATGGGACAAGATCCTCGCGCTGCGGAACCAGGATACAGCGAAGGCGAAGGTGTTCCGCGCACTCCTGTCGGGCGGGTGGATCCCGGGGGAGAAGCTGGAAGCAGCGGGCGGCGGATGGGATTTCAGAACGCGAGCCAGTCGTCTCCGCGATCTTGGCATCCCTGTCGAGTCGCGCAGCGTAACAGAAAGCCCCTGTAATCAATATCGCATCCCGCAGGCGTTCCTCCTCGCCTTTCAGGAGAAGGAGCGCCAGAAGTGGAGGGCAGCATGAGCACCATGGATACCACGTTCCGCCGTCTGTCCGACGAGGACCTGCGCACGTTCCGACCGTCGCACTTCATCGCGCGGTGGCCGGGCTGGAAGATCTTCGCGGTCGTCATCCTCCTGGCCGTGTGCGTCCGGTGGATCGTCCGATGACCTTCGTGGAGGAGTTGGCCGCCATCCTGATCGGCGTGTTCGCCTTCTGGCTGCTAACGGTCCTCTGGATGTGCGTGTGACTCTCTACGCCGTCTCCCTGGAATGGAACCACAAGGGCGACCGGTACGAGAAGCGCGCGCACGAGCGGGTGAGCGCCTCCTCCGCGGGAGCGGCGGCCGGCGCGGCGCTGCGGGAAACGAGGAAAAAACACCGGGGCTCCCTGCGGGAGATCCCCGGCGCCAGGTTGCATATCATCATCACCGTCATCGGGAGGGAAGAGGCCTGATGCCGCAGAGCTGTCCGCGCGAGCATGAGGACTACCTCTCCTTCCTCCGTAGCAAGACCGTCTCCGCAGCGGAATTCGGCGCTCCGGTGTCCGCCGGCGAGGTCAACCCCCTCCTCAAGCCCCACCAGGCGGCGATCGTGCAGTGGATGGTGGCGGGAGGCCGTCGCGCCTGCTTCGCGGCGTTCGGGCTCGGGAAGACCGTCATCCAGATCGAGGCGGTACGGCTGACGCGATTGCGGGCCGGAGGCCGCGGGCTGATCGTGATCCCGCTCGGCGTCCGCCAGGAGTTCATCCGGGACGCAGGGATGCTCGGGGTACCGGTCAAATTCATCCGGCGGATCGAAGAGGCCTCCGACCCGGGAGGGATCTACCTGACCAACTACGAGACGATCCGAGACGGGAAGCTCTCCCCGCATCATTTCACGGTCGCATCCCTGGACGAGGCCTCGGTGCTCCGGGGCTTCGGCGGGACGAAGACCTTCCGGGAATTCATGGCGCTATTCGCCGGGGACCGGAAGACGATGAACGACCGGACGCGCAGCGGCGGCGTTCCGTACCGGTTCGTGGCCACGGCGACGCCTTCCCCGAACGACTACATCGAGCTGCTGGCGTACGCGGCCTACCTCGGGATCATGGACGTCTCGCAGGCGAAGACCCGGTTCTTCAAGCGGGACAGCACGAAAGCGGACGTTCTGACCCTCCATCCCCACAAGGAGCGGGAATTCTGGCTGTGGATCGCGTCCTGGGCGCTGTTCATCCAGCGGCCTTCCGACCTGGGGTATTCCGACGACGGGTACCTGCTGCCGGAGATCGAGGTCCGCTGGCACGAGGTCCGGACCAACCACGCCGGCGCCGGGCACGAGCGCGACGGCCAGAAGCGGCTGTTCCGGAACGCCGCGATCGGGGTGACGGACGCCGCGGCCGAGAAGCGCAACTCCCTTCCCGCCCGGATCGTCAAGCTGATGGAGATCCGCGCCGAGGATCCCGGGGCCCACCGGATCCTGTGGCACGACCTGGAAGCCGAGCGGAAGGCGATCGAGGAAGCGATCCCCGAGGCGGTCAGCGTCTACGGGGCCCAGGACCTCGACGAGCGGGAGCAGGCGATCATCGACTTCTCCAACGGCCGGTTCCGTGAACTCGCCGCGAAGCCGGTGATTGCCGGGTCGGGCTGCAACTTCCAGCGCCACTGCCACCGGGCGGTCTTCCTCGGCATCGGCTTCAAGTTCAACGACTTCATCCAGGCGATCCACCGGATCCAGCGGTTCCTGCAGGAGCACCCGGTCCGGATCGACCTGATCTACACGGAAGCCGAGCGCGAGGTACGCCGGAAGCTCGAGCGGAAGTGGAATCAGCACAAGGAGCTGGTGGCAAATATGACGCAGATCATCCGCGAATATGGGCTCTCCCAAGCGTCCCTGATGTCGTCTCTCTCCCGGGCCCTTGGGGTAGAGCGCATCGAGGTGGCCGGTGAGAATTATCGCCTGATCAATAACGACAGCGTGCTCGAGACCCGGGCGATGGAGCAAAACAGCGTCGGCCTGATCCTGACCTCCATACCGTTTTCGACGCAGTACGAGTACTCGCCGAACTACGCCGACTTCGGGCACACCGACAACAACGATCATTTCTTCCGGCAGATGGATTTCCTGACGCCGGAGTTGCTGCGGGTCCTGCAGCCCGGGCGGGTCGCGGCGATCCACGTCAAAGACCGGATCGTACCCGGAGGGATGACGGGCCTCGGATTCCAGACCGTCTACCCATTCCACGCCCGGTGCATCGACCACTACACGCGGCACGGGTTCGGGTACCTGGGGATGAAGACGCTCGTCACCGATGTTGTGCGGGAGAACAACCAGACGTATCGCCTCGGATGGACGGAGCAATGCAAGGACGGCTCGAAGATGGGCGTCGGAATGCCGGAGTACCTGCTCCTGTTCCGGAAGCCCCCCACGGACGCGACGAATAGCTACGCCGACACCCCGGTGGTCAAGAGCAAGGCCCGGTACACCCGCTCCCGCTGGCAGATAGACGCGCACGGCTTCGCCAGGTCCTCTGGCGATCGTCTCCTGCGGCCGGAAGAACTGGAGAAGCTGACGCACGAGCAGATCTTCAAGCTGTTTCGGGAATACGGCCTCACGCAGGTCTATGACTTCGAGCACCACGTGAAGATCGGAGAGGACCTCGAGGCGCGGGGCACTCTGCCGGTGACGTTCATGCTCCTGCAGCCTCCCTCCTGGCATCCGGACGTCTGGACCGACATCACCCGGATGCTGACGCTCAATGGAGCGCAGTCTGCCAAGGGCAAGGAGATGCATCTCTGCCCGATGCAGTTCGACCTGGCCGATCGGGTGATCGAGCAGTTCTCCATGCCCGGTGAAACGGTGATGGATCCCTTCGCGGGGCTGATGACCGTCCCCTACCGGGCGGTGAAACTCCGGCGCCGAGGCCTCGGGATCGAGTTGTGCCACCGGTACTTCCTGGACGGTGCGGCCTACTGCAAGGCGGCCGAGCAGGAGATGTCGATGCCGGGGCTGTTCGATGTCATGAAGAAGGAGACGGCCTGATGGCTTCACCCATCGATCGTCCGCCCGTCGAGTTCACGGAGTTCCACCTGTTCTGCGGGATTGGAGGCGGAGCTCTCGGTGCCGCCCACGCGCGGGCGACCTGGCTCGGCTGCCGCGGCTCCATCCGCACCCTCGGCGGGATCGACAACGATCCGTCTTCCTGCGCGGACTTCGAGCGGTTCACCGGGATCCCGGCGACATGCCTGGACCTGTTCGACCGGGAGCAGTACGCCGCGTTCCACGGGAAACAGCCGCCTCCGGAATGGCGGGAGGCGACCCCCGCGGATGTCCTGCGCGCCGCCGGCGGGGTTTGCCCGGACATCGTATTTTCAAGCCCACCATGTAAGGGATTTTCGGGTTTGCTCCCGGCCGCCTCCGCTGGCTCGGAGAAGTACCAGGCGCTCAACCGCCTGACCACCCGGGCCGTCCGGCTGACACTGGAGGCGTTCGCGCACGACCTCCCGGCGGTGTTCCTCCTCGAGAACGTCCCCCGGATCCGGACCCGCGGGGCGGAGCTGCTCGAGGAAATCAAGCGACTACTCCGCGCCCATGGGTACGTGGTCACCGATTCGGACCATGACTGCGGGGAGATCGGGGGCCTCGGTCAACGGCGGAAGCGGTACCTGCTGATCGCCCGGAATCCGAAGAAGCTGGCGCCCTTCATCTACCAGCCGCCGAAGCGCCCCTTGAAAACGATCGGCGACGTGATCGGGCCACTTGCGCTCCCGGACGACCCATCGCTTGGGCCGATGCACCGGCTCCCGCGGCTGAAGTGGCTGACCTGGCTGCGGCTGGCGCTGATTCCCGCTGGCGGGGACTGGCGGGACCTCCAGAAGATCACGCCGGAAGAGTACAGGATCCAGCACGAGCCCCGTGGCGGTGGACCGTGGGGCGTTCAGGACTGGAACGAGCCCGGGGCGACTGTCACGGGATCGTCCTCCGTGAAAGGAAGCAATGCGGTGGCCGTCGCGGATCCCCGGATCGATCCGGATGCTTCCTACTTCCCGCGGGCCTACCAGGTTGACAAGATGGACGCCACGTCGCGGACCGTAACCGGGGGTCAGACGCCGTCCGCCGGCGGGATCTCGATCGCGGATCATCGTCTCCATGAGAAGACCGGATACAACGGCTCCCCCGGGCTGTACGGGGTCAACGCATGGGACGAACCCGCCAAGGCTGTCACGGGCGGGATGAGGGTTCCCTGCTCGAACACCCCGGCGGCGATCGCGGACCCGCGTCTCCCTGACTCGAAGGGCGTCTACCCGAACCGGTTCAAGGTCGGCAGCTTCAACGCTCCTGCGGCCACAATCACCGGCGACACGGACGTCCAGTGTGGGGCGCAGTCGGTGGCAGATCCCCGACTCGCCGACCGGGAAGCCCGCCGGAGCAATTCGCACACCGTCCGCCCGTGGGACGATCAGGCCCTCACCATCACCGGAGAGGACACGATCGGGAGCGGGGCGCAGTCGATCGGAGATCCCCGGGTTCCCGAGAAGAGCGGGCGTCACTTCACCCATCTCCGAGTCAACGGGTGGGTGGAGACCGGAAACACAGTCACCGGATCCACGCACGTCGCCAACGGTGCGCCTTCGATCGGGGATCCACGGTTGCACCATGTCCCCCGCCCCGGCGTCTACCGGATCCTTCGGATGGACGAGGCGTCCCCGGCTGTCACCGGCGGCGCCGGAGGCGGTACATCCAACGGCCCCCAGGCAGTGGCGGATCACCGACTCGGGTGCAAACCGCGCTCCGGAAGTTACGGGGTGCAGGACTGGAACGAGCCCTCTTCCGCGATCGTGGGCGCTGGCGACATCCACGCCGCCGCTGCGGCCATCTCCGATCCGCGCATCCCCGGCAACGACGAGCGTCCCGACCCGCCTCCGGTGATCATCGCCCTCGACGGGACCTGGCACCGTCCGCTGACCACGCTGGAGCTGCTCGCCCAGCATCGCAAGAAAGTTCGCTCACAATTAGACGAGGATGCCTTCCCGATTCTCGAACGATGGCTCGAGAAGGCGACGAGGGCGAAGATGATGTG
>JAMDCN010000131.1 GCA_023489025.1 Deltaproteobacteria bacterium
CCGGAAAAACGGGATCCTGCAGGTGGAAGCGGAGCACATCTCCGGGTCGGTGTATATAGAGCGCGGAGAGATCATTTCCGCCGTTACCCGGAACATCGCCGGGGAAAAGGCCCTGTTTCGCCTCATTCCCCTCAAGGAGGGAAAGTTCCGCTTCCTTCCGGGAAAGGTCGGTGTCCGACGGACGATCTTCACGCCGAGCCAGCAGGCGATCCTCGAGGGGATGCGGCAGGACGACGAGCTCCGAAGGCTCGGGGACACCCTTCCGCACCCGGCCGACGCCGTCGCCGTCGTCCCGGAGGCCCGTGAGATCGCCGCCGCCGGCGGAGTGATCCGCGAGATCCTTCTGCTGGCGGAGTTCTGCGCCACCGTCGAGGAGATCGTCGACAACTGCGGATTCCCGGACCTCGTGGTCTACGATGCCCTGATCGCGCTCCGGACCCGGGGAGTCCTGCGGTTCGGGAATTTCGACGCGCGCCCCCGGAAGAGCGAATTTCTCCCGTCCGAGGACCTGGCCCGTCTTCGGGCCCGGCTCGAGGACCACGGATCGGGAGCGGGGGAGGCGTCGGGACAGATCGTCTTCTACCTTCCCGACCCTTCGCTCCTCGAGGGATTGCTGATGGCCCTCGGGAAATTCCGGGATTTCGAGGTGGACAACGTATTCTTCTCGCTCCGCCGGAAAGAGGGGATCCCCGCCGGAATGTTCGGGCGCCTCCGCGTGGGGGAGAAATCCTCGATCCGTCTCTACGCCTTTCCGTACCTGCGCGCCCTTTCCCCGCTCTGGTACACTCTCGCGCCCTCTCCGTTGGGGATCGTGATCTTCCTGAAGGACGAGATGTCGGGGTCGCTCGAGAGCCTGATGGCGGTATCGGACTACACCCGCGGCGTCTCCGCCCGGGTCGTGCTGGCCGTCATGGGAAATTCCTTCGCGGACTTCGGCATCGGAGAGAACACCCTCCGTCTCTTCCGGAACCGGGTGGAGCGACTCGGCTGCGCGCTGAAAGTCCGCGCCATGGAACAGGTCACCGCGGAGGAGATCCGCGACTCCCTCGCCGCCGTCATCCGGCA
This sequence comes from Deltaproteobacteria bacterium, assembly GCA_023489025.1. The sequence continues at coordinate 1,066 of JAMDCN010000131.1, forward strand.
GTTCCTCGAGGGAGAAAGCGCCTGAACGTGTCTCCCATCGCCTGACCCATCTGGTATACAATGCGAAATCATCGAACGACGAAGGAGCGACCGCGGAGATGGCAGAGAAGACCGGCTTCAGCCGCCGGGACCTGAAGGGGCCCGACGAATTCATTTCAACATTCGGACGAACCGTCGCCTGGTGCAAGGAGAACCGCTCGAAAGCCGCCGCCGGGACGATCGGCGTCGTCGCCGTCGTCGCGCTCGCGCTCGGGACCCGGGCGTACCTGCAGTGGGAGGAGAACGCTTCCGCCCGGGACCTGTGGCCGACCCTGAACCGGGCGCAGGAGCTCCTGCAGGCCCCTTCCGCGGCGGACCCTTCGCAACTGGCGGCCGTCGAGCAGTTCCTCCAGGGGCACGTCAGCAGGCATCCGGACACGCGTGCGACCGTGTACTCGCTCTACTACCTCGGGACCATCGCTTTTTCCCGCGGGAATTACGATCTCGCGATCACGCGATTCCGGGCGGGAATCGCCACCGGGAAAGAGGCCGGGATCATGGAGTATCTCCTTCGGCAGGGGATCGCAAGTTCCCTCGAGGCGAAGGGGGACTTCGCCGCCGCGGCCGCCGCGTATCGCGACGCCGGGGCGGTCGCCGGGGCGGCCATGAAGACCCAATCAAGGCTGGGCGAGGCGCGCGTCCTTGGGCTTGCCGGGAAAAAGACCGAGGCGGCGGCGCTGTACCGCCTGATCCTCAAGGAGACCCCGGAAACCCCCCTTCGGGACCTGGTCGAAATCCAGTTGGCGCAGACGGAGTAACCTCCTGCCCGGGGGCATCGCGCGGATGAAGCTTCGGGCATGTTTCCTCTGGCACATGCACCAACCGTATTACAAGGACCCGGAAACGGGATCCTACATCCTTCCGTGGGTCCGGCTTCACGCGATCAAGGATTACGCGGCGCTTCCGGTGATTTTCCGCGGACACCCGGGCGTACGGCACACGGTCAACCTCGTTCCGTCGCTGCTCGTCCAGGTCCGGGATTACGTGGAAAACGGCGCGGACGACGTCTTCCTCTCGGTATCCCGCAAGAACGCCCTCGATCTCACGAAGGAGGAGAAGGAGTTCCTCCTCCGGAACTTCTTCTCCGCCTACGCCCCCACGATGATTCTCCCGCAGCCGCGTTACGCCGAGCTCTTTCGCGGTCACGAAGCGGCGCTTCGCGCCCTGGGGAGGAAAAACGGCGAACCCGGCGGGTACGGAGCTTCTGAGTATACCGATCTCGCCACCCTGTTCAATCTGACCTGGTTCCATCCGCTGTTCCGGGAGGAGGACACCGAACTCTCCCGCCTTTGGCGCAAGGGAAGCGGGTTCACGGAGCGGGAGAAGCATTATGTGCTCGATCACCAGATCGAAGTGATGGGACGGGTCTTCGATGAGTACCGGAGGCTCTCCCGGGAAGACGGAGGCGAACTTTCCTCTTCCCCGATGTACCATCCGATCCTGCCGCTCCTCATCGACAACCGATCCGCGCTCGACGCCTTCCCGGGGGCCGCGCTTCCCGGTCTTCCATTTTCCTGGCCCGCGGACGCCCGAATTCAGCTGGAGCGGGGGAGGGGAGTGTTTCATGACCTCTTCGGATCGGATCCCGCCGGGTTGTGGCCCTCGGAAGGTTCGATCAGCCCCGCGACCCTCGAGATGGCCTCCGGGACCGGATTCCGATGGGCCGCAACGGACGAAATCCTCCTTGCGCGGGCGTTCGGAAAACCTGTGAGGAGGGATCCGGAGGGAATACCCATCGAACCGGACTGGTTTTATCGCCCCTATGCGGCGGTGACAAAGAGCGGATCGATCCCCGTATTCTTCCGGGACCACCGCTTGTCCGATCTGATCGGCTTCGAATATTCCCGTTGGGATGCGCACGATGCTGCCAACAATTTTATTCACAATATCAAACGAATATATGATCTCCTGTCATCCGGTGGATCAGGTATTTCCAATAACGAGTACGTCATCCCGGTCATCCTGGACGGCGAGAACGCCTGGGAATATTTCCACGATTCAGGAGTATCCTTTCTGGACATATTATTGAGCAAACTTGAACAATTAAGGCCAAATATCGAATTTATCACATTGTCCGATGCCCTCAATGAGATCAAGGAGATCCGGGAACTTCCCTCCATCCCCACGGGATCCTGGATCGACGGGACCTTCCATATCTGGATCGGGCACCCGGAAGACCACGTCGCATGGGAGATGCTATCCCGAGCTCGCGCCCTCTTGGAATCGAAGTCAAAAATATATTCAAAGGCAGGGAAGGAAGAACCCCCCGATCTGAAAAAGGCCCTGGACTACCTCCTTGTCGCGGAAGGATCCGACTGGTGCTGGTGGTACGGGGACGATCATTACACGCCCCACGGTCCCGAATTCGACCGCTTGTTTCGCCACAATATAAAAGCGGCGTATAAGGCAATGGGTGTTACATCGCCGGATTCAATAGATATTCCAATTATTAAAACCGAGAGGATCGTTCAGGAAAAGAATGTGATTCCCGCCCCAAGATCCTACATTCAACCCCGGATCGACGGCGTGGTGACATCGTATTTTGAATGGAATTCAGCGAAGAAGGTCGTACCGGCCCCGGGATTCGGCACGATGCATCGTGCCGGTCATATCATCCTGTCCTGTTTCTATTATGGGTTCAGTGTCGATGAGATCTTTTTCCGATTCGACCTGGACAAGGTGGCGGTTGAAAATATCCATGAGGTAGAACTTGAGATCCTTTTCCAGGAAAAATCCGTCAAGTTCCGTTCCATCCTGGATCCGATCAACGGCCGTTCCACTTGTTCCTTTGTGAAAATCGGGGAATCCTGGGGAGAAACTTCTGCCGTGCAAGGCACGGAGAACGATTCCGGGAACGTCCGCGCCGCATTCGAAAAGGTACTGGAACTTGCGATCCCTTTCGACGCGCTCGATTGCAGGAACGATGAACGACTCGAGTTCTTCGTGACGATCCGGATTCCGGGATCGTTCGGGGAGCGGTGGCCGATCTACGGAACGTTTTCCGCCGAACTTCCCGGAACGGATTTCTCGGAGAGGATGTGGCAGGCCTGAACAACGGTCTTGCCGAGGACATTAGTGTCCGGTAATGTATATTATGTCAAATCAAGGCAAGGCGAGAAAAATCATCGCTTCCGCGCGATCAGGAACTCCCACCCCATAAAAACCCGGTCCACCCTCATCACGAGGAGATCGCACAAGTCGCGGACTTTCGGGATCCGTTCGAGATACGGGATCTTCGGAAACAACCCGGAAGATTGCGCGGGGATCGACAGGAAGTCGAACAGGAAATCCCGGCTGACCTCGAAACGGAAATCGACCCGCGTGGTCCGCGTCTCCGGCAGCGATTCGAGGCATGAAACGAGATCTCCGATCGGGACCGCGCCGTACTGGTATTTCTGTTCGGGGAACGCCTTCCGGATCGCATCCTCCCCTTTTTCGTTGAACAGGCCCGGGTAGTAACTGATGGAGAGGACACCGCCGGGGACAAGAAGGTGGCTCGCCTGACGCAGCGATTCGGCGAACCCGGGCAGAAGGAAAATCGAGGCCGTGTAGAAAATCGCGTCGAACGCCTCGTTGAAATACGCCGAAAGGTTTTCCGCGTCTCCCCGGATGAAATAGACGCCCGGCAGGGACTTGCATCGTTCCCTCGCACGCAGGAGCATCCGTTCGCTGATGTCGATCGCGTAGATGCTCGGCGACCTGCCCGCCAGGGCCTGATGGAGGGCCAGCGTCGAGATTCCCGTTCCGCACCCGACATCGAGGATTCTCTCCGGCCTCGACGGTTCGATCAACTCGATCTGCCGCCTCGTCAGCGTTTCGAAAAGATGGTGCCGTTCCTCGAAACGGTCGTATGCATCGGCGCTCTGGTCGAAGTTTTTCTCGATTGCCGTCTTGAAACGTCGATCGAAGTCCCTCTCGACGCCCATCAACCGGGCGCCTTCACGACGACCTGGTTCTTTCCCGACTTCTTGGCGATGTAGGAAGCCTCGTCGGCAAACGACACCATCTGATCTTCGGAGACTTCCCCGCTCTCCGAGCTGTAAATTCCTATGCTTACGGTGAGATGTACAGGATCGCTCGCGTTTGGGATGAAGTTGTGATCGGCGACTTCGGACTTGATCCTTTCGGCGACCATCAGCGCGCCGCCGGGGGTCGACTCGGGAAGAATGACCGCGAACTCCTCTCCCCCATAACGCGCAATGATATCCGTGGTGCGGGCGCACTTCCGGAGGAGTTCCCCGATCTTCCGAAGGGCGAAGTCCCCCGCCGGGTGTCCGAACCGGTCGTTGAACTGCTTGAAATCGTCCACGTCGATGATCAGAAGTGACAGGGTATGCCGGTACCTGCGGGCACGATCGAGTTCCCTCCGCAGCGACTGGTAAAATTCCCGATGATTAAAAAGCCCTGTCAATCCGTCTGTTACAGCCATTATCTTCATGTCGTCATATAGGGATGCCACTTCGAGCGCAAGCCCCGCTTCCGACACGAGGTTCGAGATGGGGACGGCGTTTTCCCGGGTCACCACCTTCCCGTTCTCGACGCTCCGGACGACCAGGAGGGCGGAGGCCGGAAAAACTTCACATCGAAGACAGGCGGTGATCGCTTCGCGATGGATCTCCGGGTTCAAGCCCCCGGTGAAGAACTCCGGCGGAATTTGCCTCAACCAGCATTTCAGATTCTCGGAATAGTAGTTGGGGCAGGTCCGGTCCGCGCAATTCTTCGCATCCACGCAACGCACCTTCAGGTTTCTCGTCACCGGGAGGCAGAGAACGGGAGAGGAACCGAGGATCGGCTCCTCCTCCGGAAGATGAGGCAGTTCCCGGGGGGACGCGTGGAGCAGGTTCCCGGACCAGAACGTCCGCGCCAGAAGGGAGCCGGGGTGCCAAAGCGGGATCCGGAGCGGACTCCCCGAGATGGGATCGGTTTCTCCCTGGAACACGAGATACCCGTCGGCGGAGACCTTCCCGATCAACGTCCCAGGGAAACCGTATCCCTCCGCGATCCCGCCGAGGAGGATCTCCAAGACTTCGTCGGCCTGGCACGACTGGAGCATCTTCTTGGTGAGCCGGTGGTGCGCCAGCAGATGCTTTTGAGATTCGGAAATCTCCCGGATCCGGCGCTCGGTACTCTCCCGGATCGACCGATTTTCCTCTTCCGCTTCGAGACGGCAACGCGACAGAAGGCTGTTGACGGCCCCGGCGATGTAGCCGGGGGCCGCCCGCGACGGAAGGATCTCGCCTTGCGCGGTGACGGTTTCCGCGACCGCCGCCAACGCCGCCTCCGAGGGCAGGATGAACCGCTGGCGAAGGAAGACGAGGGTGCCCATGTTGAAAAGGAAGAAGGCGGCAAGGACGGCCTGCGGCAGGAACGGCAGACGGGAGCTCGCGTCCGGGATGAACGTCTGCAGGGACCACTCCCCGGAGAGCGCTCCGCCCATCACCGGCGCCTCTCCCCCGAACCTCGATGCGGAACCGCGGAGCGCCGGGAACCCCCCGGTTGCGCCGAACAGGGTGTGTCCTCCCGGACCGACGATCCGGCAAAGGATTCCTCTCCGCTGGAGATCCCCGAGGTACCCGTCGACGTCCGCGAGGGAAACCGCTCCGATTACGTAGCGTTGGTCCTGTCTCGATCCGCCGGTGACGAGGAACCCGAGCGGGAGAACGTGCCCGCCGTTCGGGAGATCCCGTGGCGTCCCCATGAAGACGGGAAGTTCTTCCCCCGTCCCGGATCGGATGCGCTGGAAGTTCCAGTCGGCGGGCAGATCGCCGACGACGGTCAGCACGTCGACGTCCCACTTGACCGGCGCGTTCTCTCGCACCCTCCTCCCCTGCTCCATTGCGGAGGTGAACCGGAGGATCTTTCCCCAGAGGTAGGCGCTGATCTTCGAGGAGACGAGCGCGCTTTCGCCCGCGACCAGGTCCTTCGAAAGGTCCGCCCGCAAGGCGCCGATGAGACCGACTCCGCACACCAGATTCGCGAGGAGGATGGCGAGCAGGAAGAGATCTCCCCGAAGGGCGCGCGGTCTTTCCTTTGCCGTCCCGGCCGTCAAGTTCGTCCCAATCCTCCGTGGCGATCTCAACCTGTATTGAACTTTTCGGAAAAACTGCCGAATAGTTTACAGGAAACGGCATGAATCCGTGCATCGATCACACGTTCGGGAGGCCCAATGGTTGATCACCGCCGTCGCAGGTACTGGATCGATACCCGGAGCCAGGGACCGTTCCTCCTGAAGATCGCCTCGGTTTGGGCCGCGGGAGTCTTCCTCCTCTGCCTGCTCCTGTATTACCTCGCCGACGAGGAACTGGGCCGTTCCTTCTACAGCATACACCTCCGCCTCCGGAACACGTGGCAGATCCTCCTTCCCGCGGTGCTCGTCGCGGGAGGAGTGTCGTACCTCGTCACCATCGGCGCGACCCTCCTGCTCGCACTGCGGGAGTCGCACCGGCTGGGAGGACCGATCCACAAGTTCCGCCTTCTCTTCCGGGAATTGGAGAAAGGCGCCCTTGACCCCGGTTTCCGCTTCCGGAACGGGGACCTCCTCTTCGATCTCGGGGAGTCGTACCGTGAGGCGCTCCGGGCCCACGCCGACCGGATCCGCGCCTTGCGGGAGTTGGGGGATCGGGCGGACCGCGCCCTGTCCGAGGTCCGCCTCTCCCTTGGAGCACACGGCCTTCCCCCCGGGGAGATGCACCGGATCGATGAATCCGCCGGCGCCCTGGCGCGGCTCCGCGAGGCACTCCGGGAATTCCGGATCGAGCCGTCGTGAAACGAGGTCTCCGGATCATCGCCGCCGCCGTCCTCGCATACGGCCTGGCGTACGCCGTGCAGCTGCGATATCTTCGGCACTCCCTCGCCGCCGATCCGCACGCTTCCTTCCGGGACCCCGCGCGCTGCGCGGTTTGCCACATGGAGGAGCGCCCCGAACGGGGACGCCCCTATCGGCAGATGAACTTCCGAAAGGACATTTACACCCTTTGCACCGGCTGCCACCCCGCGCCGGTGACCCACCCGATCGACATCGCCCCCCGCCGCGGAATCTCGGGAAAACTCCCGCTCGACGCCGACGGAACGATGACCTGCGTCACCTGCCACGCCCCGCACGGGGCCGCCCACGCCTCAAGAAGCTACACGGGGCGCACCCTTCTCGAGAAACTCCGCGACACCGTGTTCCCTTTCCTTCCCGGACGGTTCCGGACCTGCTTCCTCCGTGTCCCTAGAAACGAAGGCGGGCTGTGTAAAATCTGCCACGCCCCCGGGGCCATCGCGTCGCGTCCCCCGTCGGGGAGAGCCGACCCCGCCAACTATGCGGGTTCCGGGGCGTGCGCCCCCTGCCACCCTGGGGAGTTCGAGGAGTGGAGACGCTCCCCCCACGCACGGATGGTCCGTTCTCCGGGCAAACACCCCGGCGCGGTACTGGCGAGGTTCGAGGGGAGTTCTCCTTTTCCCCCCTCGGAGATCGCCTATGTGCTGGGAAGCCGCACCGTGCAACGCTTCGTGAGCCGCAAGGGAGATTCCCTCGTCGTGCGCACGCCGATCTGGGTCGTCCGTACCGGTTCGTGGAACCTCGACTACTGGCGCGAGCAGGATTGGGGGAAAAGCTGCGCCGGATGCCATGTCACCGGCTACGACCCGACCTTGCCCGCCTTCGCGGAGGAAGGGGTCGGGTGCGAGGCGTGCCACGGCCCTGGACGCGCGCACGTCAGGAGCGGGAAAGGAGGCGACATCGTTCATCCCGGAAAACTTTCCGCTGCGCGCAGGGAGATGATCTGCGAGGCGTGCCACACCGCGGGTCATGACGCCACCGGGGAGTACCGGTTCCCCGTCGGATACCTCCCGGGAGAGGACCTGTCGAAGCATTTCTTCGGACTGGTGCCGAAGCCCGGGCAGGACGATTCGACGTTCCGGGGAGACGGCACTCCCGCCGACCGCCATGCCCAGTTCCGGTTCTGGTCCTCACGGATGCTCATCGTCGACGGCGAGACGTGCGACCTGTGCAAGAATTTCCGGAACATGTCGGGCGGGAAGGAACCGCGCGGCGAGCCGAAAAAGATGGCATCGTCGGAGTTCTGCCGTTCCTGCCACGATGGAACCGTTCTTCCGCCGCCCCGGCACCACGGGGAGTCGAGCGTCACGCGCGCCGGGGAGTGTCTCTCCTGTCACCCGGTGCGGCGATCCCGCGCGGGCGCCCCCTCGGTGCACGACCACAAGTACCTGCCGGAGGAGGCGCTCGGGAAAAAGGTCTTTCCTCCTTCCCGCGTTCTACCGGGATTGGTTTCGGTTTGTCATCCCGCTCCGCCGAAAGGAGTCTGACCGCTATGGCCCGAACGATCCGGTTCACCGCGCTCGTCCTTGCCCTGTTCACGATACTCCCCCTCTCCGCATCCGCCCTCTGCGTCGATGTCGGCAAACCCGCCCACGACGTGACGTTGCCCACGATCGACGGACAAAACGTGACGCTTTCCTCGTTCCGCGGAAAGATCGTTCTTCTCGCGTTCTGGGCGTCCTGGTGTCCCCGGTGCGGCGAAGAGCTCACCTTCCTCCAGGGAATCTACAAGTCGAGCCCCGACATCGTCGTGCTCGCCATCAACCAGGAGAGCCAGAACATCTCCAGGGCGCACATCGAACGGATCCGGAATACGTTGAAGGAGTGGAAGATCGACTTCCCGGTGCTCATCGACAGGGATCTCGACGCATGGAACCGCTTCTGCATCAACGCGCTGCCCACCAGCATCATCATCGACCGGAAGGGAAAAGTCCGGTTCGCGGAACCGAATTACTACTGGGCGACGCAGGACAAGATCGCGGACATTCTCCGCGAGATCCGGCAGGAAAAGGACTGATGGGGTTTCCCCGCCGGCGTTTCCCCGTTCCGGCCCTCCTCCTTTTCCTCCTCCTGCCCGTGCTCGCTCCCGCGCATGCCATGGGCGATCAACAAAAACTGCGCCCCCTGCTTCACACCGGGGAGAAAGCGCCCGGGTTTTCCCTCAGGGACGTGGACGGGAAACCCGTCGCCTTCCGTCCCGGCCACGGCAAACCGGCGCTCGTCGTCTTCTGGTCCGTGTTCTGCCCGATGTGCAGGGAGATGATGCCGGGGATCGACCGGTTCGCCGCGCGGCACGGCAGGAACGTGCGCGTCATCGCCGTCAATCTCGACGGGAAGCGATTCACCAATGCGGTGCGCGCCTGGTTGAAAGAGGCCGATCCACGCTTCCCGGTCGGCCTGGACGAACTCCGTGGCGACTACTTCGTCGCCTCCGACCCGTATGGCGTGGAGAAGACCCCCACGGCCGTCCTGGTCGACGGGGCAGGCCTGGTCCATGGCGCGTGGGCGGCGGAAGCGTTGCGGGAATTCGAACGGAACGCCGACGCGATCGCCGCGAACCTACAGAAGGGCCCGGCCGCGCGCCAGTAGCCGGAGGGCCGTCTCCATCCCCTGCCCGAACCAATCCCGGTAGAACGCGGGAAGGCCGGAAAACCCGGCTTGGGTCCCCGGCGCCGCCAAAATCGGAGCCCACAGCATCAGCAGAAGCAGCACGACGGCGAAGGAGAAGATCCTCCCGCTGCGCCTCACGTCGGGCTGCCCGTCGATGAACCCCTCCGCCGAAAAATGGAGGTGCATCGCGAACAGGAACGCCGCCGCGCCGAGGTAGATCTTCCTCGCGTCGGGATATCCGCCCGCCACCAGCGTGACCGGCAGCAACGCCATGACGTTGTAGAGCGGCACGGCGTAGGGAGCAAGGTCGATCGCCACGTTCGTCCGGTCGATCACCACCTTTCCTCCGGAGCGGGAGGTGATGTGGAAGCCGTGGACGTGCCGCAGGAAGAGCTTCGCCACGAAGAGGTGCGTAAACTCGTGAGCCCAGAGATACATCCGCTCGGGTTTCCGCAGCAGGAAATGGAGACAGAGGTAGGCGAGCGTCCCGAAAAGAAGGATCAGCCCCTGGGTCGTCGTGAGGCGGTTCGCCATCCGCCCCGGAAGCGCGCAGAAAAGAACGGCGTCTGCGATCAGCAGAGGGAACCCGATCGCGGTATAGAGGAAGACTCTCATGCCGAAGTCCCCGCAGGTCGTATAAGGTTACGGAACAAAACGGTTATCCGTACTCTTATGAACAGGAAAAATCTGTTTACATGAAATATAACGTTATGTTATTTTCGAACACGATGTCGGTCTGTCGCCGTGGAGGACCCAATGATCTTCGAGGTCGAGGGCAAACAGAGCATCCTCAAGACGCGCGACCTGGCGATCCTCCTCGATCTCAGTCCCGATGTCGTGAACGACATGGCGCGGCGCGGGCGCCTGAAAGGGTTCAAGAGCGGAAACCAGTGGCGGTTCCGGCGACGGGACGTGGAACGGTACATCGAACGGGAGAAGAAGCTGGCGCCCCCGGGGTGACTCGAACACCCGGCCAAAGGTTTAGGAAACCTCTGCTCTGTCCGCCTGAGCTACGGGGGCGCATCCCTCACTTATTCCTCGAACTGAAGCAGCGAGAAAACCTTTTGCCCCTTCAGATGTTCGCGTCCCCGCAATGCGGTGAGCTCCGCGAGGAAGCAACATTCTACAACATCGGCCCCGAGCCTGCTCAGCAGCCCGGTGACTGCGGAGACGGTCCCGCCCGTCGCCAGCACGTCGTCCGCCACGATGACCTTCATCCCGGGACGGATGGCGTCCTCGTGGATCTCGAGTCGGTCCTTCCCGTATTCGAGGTCGTAGGAGGCCGCCACTGTCTTGTACGGCAATTTGCCGGCCTTGCGTACGAGCAGGACGCCCGTGCCCAGCTTGTACGCCATCGCGGCTCCCATCACGAAGCCACGCGCCTCGATCCCGACGACCGCCTCGATCCCCTTCGCGAAGTGGCGGTGCGCCATCAGGTCGATCGCCTGCTGGAAGGACGCCGGGTCGGACAAGAGCGTCGTGATGTCCTTGAACTGGATCCCCTTCTTCGGGAAGTCGGGGATGTTGCGGATCCGCTTCTTCAATTCGCTGGTCGGCATATGCCCTCCATTTTATGGATCAACTATGGAACCCGTATATCCCGACGAGGGGGACGAAGCGGCACCCGCCGAGAACCCCGGTTTCGATACGGCCGGAACGAAGGGTGACGCGGGTCAGCTCCTGTTCGTAACGATCTCCCACCGGCAGGACGATGATGCCGCCCTCCGCCAACTGGGAAACCCAGGGGGCGGGGACGGACGGCGACGCCGCGGCGGAGAGGATGCGGTCGAACGGCGCGTGTCCGGGAGACCCGAGCGAACCGTCTCCGACGACGAACGTCACGTTCCCGATGTCCATCGTTGCGAGGCGCCTCTGCGCGTCGGCGGAAAGAGACGGGAGACGCTCCATCGTCACCACTTCGCGGCAGAGGCGCGCAAGGATCGCCGTCTGGTACCCCGAACCGGTCCCGATCTCGAGGACCTTCTCCGTTCCCGAAAGCCGGAGCGCGGCCGTCATCTCGGCGACGATAAAGGGTTGGGAGATCGTCTGCCCCTCTCCGATGGGGAGAGGCTCGTCCGCGTAAGCGAGGTGCCGAATCTCCTTCGGGACGAAGAGATGCCGCGGCACCTCTTCCATTACCGACAGCACGCGCTCGTCGCGAATCCCCCGGCGACGGATCTGTTCCTCCACCATGCGCCGGCGGAGGAGGGCTCCCCTCACCAGGTCCATTTCCGCAAGGCCCGGAGGGCCGCGTAGTTCGTCAAGTCCAGGTGGATCGGAGTGACCGAGATGAACCCCTCTTCGATCGCCTCGAGGTCGGAGCCCGGGACATCCTCGCTGTTCAGGTGGTCGCCGCCGATCCAGTAATATTTCTTTCCCCTCGGGTCGCGCTTCTCCACGATCAGGTCGCCGTAGACCCGCTTCCCCATCCGCGTGACCCGCACGCCCTTGATCTCCTCCCGCCCGGTGTTGGGCACGTTGACGTTCAACAGGGTGTCGTCGGGCAGACCCCGCTTCAAGACTTTTCGCGCCACGTCCAGCGCCGTCGCCGCGGCCGTGTCGAACCGGAACCGGGTACGGGTGACCAGCGAGACGGCGATGGAGGGGACGCCGAGCAACGTCCCCTCGATCGCCGCGGAGACGGTGCCGGAGTAGGTGATATCGTCGCCCAGGTTCGCGCCCTTGTTGATCCCGGAGACGAGCAGGTCGATCTTCTTCCCCCGCAGGATGCCGTTCACGCCGAGGTTGACGCAGTCGGTGGGCGTGCCGTCGACGGAGTAGACGCGGGGAGAGATCTTCTCCACCCGCAGCGGATGGGTGAGCGACAGCGAGTGGCTGGCCGCGCTCCGCTCGCGGTCGGGGGCGACCACGTACACGGTGCCAAGATCCTTCAAGACGTCGGCCAACGCCGCGATCCCCTCCGAGCGCACGCCGTCGTCGTTCGAGACGAGAATCACGTGCCCGCTGTCACCCAATGGAGCCCCCCCCTTTTTTCAAGGAAAAAGGGGCTACGAGCGCGTGTCTCGTAACCCCCGTGTTGACTGGTCGGGACGACTGGATTCGAACCAGCGACCCCTTGCACCCCATGCAAGTGCGCTACCAGGCTGCGCTACGTCCCGATCCGTGAAGAAATGATTTTACCGGACGAGGGGAACGTTGTCACTTGATTTTCGGATTGATCGCCTCCGATGCCGTCGCCGCTCGCCCGTAGTCGTCCTCGAACCGCTCGATGTCGTCCTCTCCCACATACTCCCCCATCTGCACTTCGATGACGACGAGGTTTTCCTTCCCGATGCTCTCGACCCGATGGAGGGCGCCCAGGGGGATGTCGATCGATCCTCCCGGGAGGAGCCGGACGATCTCCTTGCCGCGCGTCACTTCCGCCTCCCCTCGGACCACCTGCCAATGCTCCGCCCGACGCCGATGCCGCTGGAGACTCAGTCGGCTCCCCGGCCTCACGACGAACTGCTTCACCTTGTACCCGGCATCCTCGTGCAGGACCAGGTAGTATCCCCAGGGGCGCTCGCCTCTCTCGATTGCCATGCGGCTCTCCGTGACGAAATGATGACGGAACGTAATATCGTTAAATTGCGACTATTTGAATCTTGTCTATTTAAGTATCGCCTTAATTCTTGCTTT
>JAMDCN010000108.1 GCA_023489025.1 Deltaproteobacteria bacterium
TGGTAGTCAAACTGTACGCCACGCTAAGGAGAGGCGGGATCGCGCCGGCTTCGGTTTGGATCGTCAGCCGGAACCGGGAGATGGCCTTCCCGCTGGAGTTCGGCTACCTTCCTGTCCTCCTCCGGGAGATGTTCGTTTCCCCCGGTCTGTTTCAGGAAGAACTACCGCCGGTTTGGCGGCGGATGCAGTCGGTCCAGTACCTTGCCTTTTTCGGCCAGACGGAGGAGGCGCTCGAGGAGCTGAAGGATCTGCTCCGCCCGGGGACGGCGCCGTACGCGCACTATCAGGCCGCGGTGTTGCGGTTCCGGGAGGGGCAGGTAGCGGAGGGGGTGCGGAATCTTCGCGAGGCGGCGTCCGTCGATCCGGACTACGGCAGGGGGTTTCTGGTCCAGGCAGGGGCCTTCTGGGCGAAGAGAGAAGTCGGGATCGCCGAGTTCATTCTCAAGGAGGGATTTTCGATGTTCCCCCGGGAGCCTTCCCTGGCCATCGGCCTGGCCAGGGCGTTGGCGGAGCAGGCGATCGCGGAGAGAGAGGCGGCGCCGGACCGGTCGATGGCGCGGATCCGGGAGGCGATCGCACTGCCCATCCCGGAAGAGATCCGGAAAGAGATCCTGCATGCCTTCGGCGCCGCGCCACCCGATGCAGGGGCGGCAGGTGCTCCGCACTGACGCGAAATCACCGAAAAGGTCGTGACCGCAAAGCGTTTGGTTCCCTTCTCGCCTTCCAAGGCGACTTCGGTTTACTATGTCCGTGTGAAGCGAGAAGAAGAGATCCGAAGGACCGAATCAAGATCCGGAAAATATGCTCTTTTTGGGTCATATGCGCGCGGCCAGGCCGGTAAATGGAGCGATATCGACGTGGCCTTCGTTTCGCCGGATTATCGTGAGCCGCCTGAGCAAGACACAGGCGCCTTCCTCCCTCCATGTGCCCAAAATCCCGCTTGCCGTAATAGGCGGAATCCCCTATGATTCATAAGATTTTTTCCATCGCGTCCCCGGAAATACGGGTGCGCCCAGAGGAACGATGACGAGAAGAGCGTTCGCGTTCGCGGCGTTGGCGGTTTACCTCTGCTTCGCGGCGGCCCCGGCCGTCGCGCTGCCTCCCCCGCGCCCGGGGCTGGTCGACCCGCTGACGCAGCGGTACAGGACGACGGGGCGGAAGGTCCCGCTCTTTCCGAAAGAGGTGCGCGGCATCCGGCCCTCTACTCGGGGGGGAAGGATTCCCCTGGCGCCGTGGCGTGCATCCGTCGCGGCGGGGATCCGCCCGCTGGCGGTGGATACGAGAGTCCAGTCCGTCATCCGGCCCCTCGTCCTCCTGGTCGATTTCGCGGACCGTCCCGCTTCCGCGTCGCCTTCCATCTCAAGCGCGGCGTTCGACACGCTCTTCTTCGGCAGCGGGGCGTCGGACCTGAGCGTGCGGAACTACTGGAACGAAGTGTCGTACGGGAATTTCTCGATTCAGCGCCCCTCGGCATTGGTGCCGGCCAACCCGGACGTCGTCGGGTGGCTCCGGGCGGGAGGAACGGCACCGGGCGGGTTTCCGTCGACGATCACCTCCTCCTACCAGGTCGCCGATGTGAATGTCGCGAACATTCGGCAACTGCTCGACAACGCGATCGCTTCCCTTTCCGCCCAGGGGTTCGATTTCTCCCCGTATGTCCGGCCCTCGGACGGAACCTTCAGCACCGTGATCCTTGTCCACCCCGGGACCGGCCAGGAAGATTCCGGCCTGGCGGGTGTCGACCCGTACTCCCACACGGCGCAGATCTCCCCGATCGCAACGGCTGCCGGCAACATCGTCGACTACACGATCGTCCCGGCGAAGCAGTACTTCACGGATCCCACGCCGGCGGATCCCCTGACGGGAATCGACCCGAACCTCGCGGACGACCCCCTGATCGGCGTGGGCGTCATCGTCCACGAGATGGGACACCTTCTTGGGCTCCCGGACCTCTATCCGACCTCGACCACCGGCCAGGTGGTCACCGACAACGTCTTTTCCGGCGCCGGAGTCTTCGACCTGATGGCGTACGGGATGTGGGGGAACAACCTCCTGCAGGATCCGGCGATCCCCGCGCACCTTTCCGCGTGGTCGAAGTCGTTCCTCGGGTGGCTGACGCCGACCGAAGTGGCCAGCTCAAGCCCGCGCAGCCTGCGGCCCGTGGAGATCTTTCCCGAGGTCGACAAGGTCTACTCGAATACGAAATCCGGGGACCCGACGCAATATCTCCTGGTGGAGAACCGGGAGCAGGCGAGCACCCTCGGAAGCTGGCTGTTCGACCGGATCGGGATGTCGGGCGTGCTGATCTGGCAGATCGACGAAGCGGTGATCAACGCGCACCTCTCGACGAACGACATGAATTCGAACCCGGCGTTCCGCGGCGTGTACGTGAAGGAGGCCGACGGCGTCGGCCACATGGGGCTCCCGATCCCGGCGGGGAACCCGAACGACCAGGCGGCGTATTTCGGCCAGCAGGCCGACCTCTTCCTGTCCGCCGGCCAGGTGTTCGACAGGACGAACCCGTCCACCACCGTCAATTCCTCGCCCATCGTCGACAACACCTTCACGAACCATCCGGCCGATTTCGGGCTTCAGGTTTCGATCCTCTCCTTCAGCCGGACCGCGCGCATA
>JAMDCN010000031.1:0-12050 GCA_023489025.1 Deltaproteobacteria bacterium
GAAGCTCCGGCGGAAGACGGAGCGGTCGCAGTAGCTGCAGGAATAGGGACAGCCCCGGCTGGAGATGCAGCTCGTGTTCGGGACTCGCGGGTAGTTGAAGATGGGAAGCTTGTACGAGTCCGGGAAGCCGTCGAGCTTCTCGTACGCCGGGAAGGGGAGGGTGTCCAGTTCGGTCGCCTGGTCCCGGTAGCCGGTGAAACGGGCGACCCCTTCGGCGCCTTCCCGGAAAACGATTCCCCGGATTGCCGACGGATTCTCGCCCCCGGACGCGATCAGTTCCCCCAGGGTCTCTTCCCCTTCCCCGACGACGGCGAAGTCCATCGCGGGAAAGCGTGGAAAGAGCGCCTCCTTCAGCGCGGAAACGTGGGGACCTCCGAAGACGGTGCGGATGCCGGGCAATGCCGCACGGGCCGCTTCCGCGATCCGGATTCCGTCGAGAAAGCCCGATGTGGTGCAGCTGAGGCCGAGGAAGGCGGGACGCTCCGCGAGAAGGTGGTCGCGGATCGCGCGGTCGGAACCGGGGCGGGCGTAGCAGTCGACGATGGTGGCCCGGATGCCCCGCCGCTCGAGGCAGGCCGCGATGCTCGCCAGCCCGAGAGGCGGCATGATGTTGGCGATCCGCGAGATGTCCGCGGAAGCGGCGTCGGCGCGATAGCCGAGGGGATGTACCAGCAGGATCCGTCCGGGATTCAGCATCCCGGATCCTTCGGATACCGGACCAGGTGGTCCCAGAGGAGCCCGCGGAATCCGAAGTTGTGCATGACCGAAAGCCGCTTCTGGCCTTCGACCGGAGGGAAGACCCGGTCCCGGCGGGCACCGAATGAGTCGGCGATCATCCCGTTCATGACGTCCGCGTCGATCTGGGGCGAAAAGTAATATACCGGCTCGATCAGGGGCGCCGTGGGGGAGAGGATCCCCTCGGCGATCGCCTGCCCATGGAGGGCGGTGCCCGGCAGGATGCGGATGCCCGAGTAGCCGAAGACCACGGTGTGTTCCAGTCGTTCCAGGTTGGCGAGTCCCTCCGTCACGGTGTCGGCCGTTTCCCCCGGGCCGCCGAACATGACGAAATGGGCGCAGGGAAGGCGCTCGGCGACGCAGGCCCTGTTCACTTCGAGGGCATCCGCGAAGGAGAATCCCTTTCCCATGGAACGGAGGGTCGCATCGCACGCCGCGTCGGTCCCCAGCTCCACCGCGTACAGCCCCGCCCGCTTGAGGAGGGAGATCTCCTTCCTTCCGATCCGCTCAGGGCGCATGTAGCAGCACCACCGGACCCGGAGCTGCCGTCGGAGGATCTCCTCCGCGATCGACAGATAATGTCCCTGCGGGTCGTTGAAGATCGAGTCGGTGAAAAAGAAGCTGTCCGCGCCGTGCTCGGCTCCCGCCCGCGCGATGTCGTCGACCACCGCCCTGGGATCGCGGTAGCGGAAGCGGTTCCCCTCGAGGGAGGGGTAGACGCAGTAGATGCAGCCGTGGGGGCAGCCCCGCTTCGTCTGGAGGTTGACCATGCCGCTCTGGTCGAGGTAGTAGGCGATCAACTCGCCGTCGTATAGCGGCGACGCCATCTCCCCGCCGTCGAGAAGACGGCCGCCCCGCAGGAGGGGAGGAGGGGTCCTTCCCTCGGACAGGTCCCGGATCAACTCGCCGACGATCCGTTCCCCCTCGCCGACGATCCCGTGGTCGGCGCCGGTGAAGGCGAGCAGCTCTTCCGGCATGATGGAAAATCCGGGACCGCCGATGATGACCGGCACCCCGGTGGTTTCCCGGGCCCATCCGACAAGGCGCTTCGCGATCTCCGGGTATCCGGCCCGGGAGTAGGAGTCGCAGTCGTCCAGGTTCCGGAGGGAGATGCAGACATAGTCGGGATCGAAGGAGGCGATCTTCCCGCGGAAGAGCGCCTCCGACTCGCCGGAGGCCAGAAAGTCGAACTGCTCGACCTGGTGTCCGGATTCGGCGAGCCCCGCGGCCACGACGGCGAGGCCCAGCGGGTAAACCTGGAGGGGCTCCCTGCTGATGTTGGACGATACGAGGAGAATCCGCTTCACGGGCGATCCGCCGGTTTCGGAAAGGACCTTTCCCGGCGGGGATTGTAGCGGTAGTAGGTGCCGTCTTCCATCTCCCGCCGGATCACCTTCGCGAAAAGATCGGCCATCTTGATCTGGTGACCGCCGCCCGCATAGAAAGTGTCCCAGGCGTAGTGGTACATCTCCTGGAGTTTCTCCGGGGACATCCTGCGGGGCCGGAAGACCACCCGGTCGGCGGTGTACTCACCCCAATCGCAGCTCAATAGCCGGTTTTCCATGGCGATCCGTGTCCGGAGGGGGGAGTGCGGAAACGGCGTCATGATGGTGAACTCCGCCACGTCCATCCCGACCTCGAGCAGGAAGTCCACGAGCCGCCGGATCGAATCCTCGTCCTGTTCGTCGGTGCCGAGGAGGATCGTGCCTTCGACGGCGATCCCGTGGTCTTTCAACCTCCGGATCCTGTTGCGGATCAGGTCGGAGGTGTCGAACACCGCCTGGTAGACGTACCAGGCGCCGGCGTCGGCCGCCAGCTTGAGGACCCGGTCGTCGTCGAGGATCGGGTGGGAGACCCATTTCTTCTTCAATGGCGCCATGGCCGTGAACAGGTCGATCAGCCACTGGCGGTCCTGGGCCAGGGAGTTGTCGACGATGAACAGGCGGTTGTTCGGGATCTTTTCCATCTCCTCGATCACGCGATCGATCGGGCGTGGGCGGAAGGTTTTCCCTCCCAGAAAGGCGCTGCAGCAGGGGTAGCAGTTGAAGCGGCATCCGCGGGAGGCGTGGATCAGGTCGAGCATCTGGACTCCCCGGTAGTTGTACAGGTCGTGCGAGAGGATCTCCCGTCGGGCGGGACCGATCAACGCCATGTCCGGAGGGGAGTCCATGTAGTCATAGGTTTTTTTCAGCCGGCCCGCGGAGAAGTCGTCCAGAACGCCGGCGAAGCGGCCCTCCGCTTCCCCGAGGAAGACCGAATCGGCGTGCGTGGCGACCTCCCCGGCGCGGAGCATGGTGGCGATGCCGCCGAAGAGGACCGGGACACCCCGTTCCCTGTATCGTCTCGCGATTTCGAAGGCACGCGGCAGCTGGCAGGTCAGCATGACGGAGATCCCGACCAGGTCGCAGGGGGCGCCGAAATCGACCTTCTGGAGGTTCTCGTCGACGAACGTCAACGATACCTCGGGCGGCACGGTGGCGGCGAAGACGACGGGGCCGTGCGGAGGGAGGTGGAATTCCGTCTGCCGGTCCAGCTTGCGCCAGGAAGGATAGGCAAGCGTCATCTTCATGAAGGTCTCCGAAAGGC
Source organism: Deltaproteobacteria bacterium (assembly GCA_023489025.1). Next base: position 3,322 of record JAMDCN010000031.1, read on the forward strand.
AAGGCATGCGCGAACGAGTTCGTTCAGGCCGGCGATCCTGTTTCCGTTGTGCCGAACGGCGCCTCCACCGGAGAGATCGATCGTCCCGTAGCCGTTTGCGATGGAATCCCGGCCATTCTCCAGCACCATGAAGAGCCCTCCGGTCCACGGGGGGCGGATCCCCGGGATCGCCGGTCCGGCCGGGAGATCGATGTGGCCCGCCAGCATCGTCCCGCACTCTCCCCAGGAGAGGCTCTCGAGCGCCATGCGCACCCCGCTCAGGGCGTCTTCGGCGGGATCGTTGACGATGAGGGTCGGGCCCGTCAGGCCGAACTGGATCGCCGCTTCTCCCAGAAAGCAGGAAGGGAGGGTGGAGGAGAAGAGGTTGGGGCTTGGCGGTCCGCCGCCCTCGGGGAGAACGGTATTGTAATACTCGATATCCGTGGCGAGGCACCCCGCCCGGGTGGAGGCCACGAGGCCCGCGAAACGTTTCGTTTTCCATTGTTCCATCCCGGCGTCGCGCAGGGCGAACGCGACGGCGGCGAGGCCCACCCTGGAATATTGCGGAAGGCGCCCGAACCGGAGGTTCGGTTCGGGGAACACATCCTCCCTGGTCACGGGCGGGATCGGGCCTGGAGTCATCGAAAACTCCCGAGCTTCCCGGCCCCGGCCCGGCCCCTGCGAAGTTATCCAGCCGATGCCTGCGACGACGGGACCGGTCATCCGGGATTCCCCTTGAGGACGAGGGCGGCGTTGATCCCGCCGAAGCCGGAATTCGTGCTCAGCATGTATCGGCCCTCGATCGGTTGCGGGAGGGGACTCACGCGGAAGCCGCAGCGCTCCATGGGCTCCCCGAACCCGGCGGTAGGCGGCAGCGTGCGCTCGGCCAGCGACCGCAGGCCCACGGCGACTTCGATCCCGCCCGCGGCGCCCATGGTGTGCCCGATGGCTCCCTTTAGTGAATTCAGGGGAATGCGGCGGGGTCCGAAGACGGATTCGAAAGCCGTTACCTCCATCGCATCATTGTAAACCGTCCCCGTGCCGTGGGCGTTGATGGCCGAGATTTCGTCCGGTCCGATCGACGCCTTCGCCATCGCCAGGCGGACGGCCTGGATCAGGCCGCAACCGTCGCGGGCGGGGGCGGTGACGTGGGTGGCGTCGTTGGCCGCACCCCAGCCGACGACCGAGCCGATTCCGCGGATCCCGTTCCCGTGGGCCTTCTCCGCGCTCATCATCAGCAGGGCCGCTCCTCCCTCTCCGATGGAAAGGCCGTTCCTGCTCCGGTCGAAGGGGCGGCAGCCGGCGGGATCCAGCGCCTGCAGCGAACTGAAGCCGGAGAGGATGAATTCGCTCACGAGGTCCATGCAGACGACGACCACCGCATCGGCGCGGCCGGACGCGATCATGGCGGCGGCCCGGGCGACCGCGATCGTCGAGGAGGCGCATGCGCAGCTGATGTTGACGCCCGGATCGCCCAACCCCAGCCTTGACGCGAGCCACGCCAGCGGCCCGGAAACCGGAATGTCGGCAACATCGCCGGGCAGGCCCTTCCGCACCCGCTCGAAGGTGTCGATGCAACCCTTGGTCGTCGCCGTCACGAGGCGGCATCCCGGCGGCAGGGGGGCGAATCCGTCCAGCAGCCGTTCGAGGATCGGGAAGAGAAGGGACCGGTCCCCGCGGGATTCCAGTCCCTCGATCCAGGAGGCATTCCGCGCGGGATAGCGACCGGTGTCGAACCGCCGGATCGGGCGGACCGCGGTCTCCCCGGCGAGGAGCCTCCGCCAGGTCGTATCCAGGTCGGGCCCGAGCCCGGTGACCGAGGCCGTTGCGGTGATCAGGACTTCGTTCAGGCCAGACCTCCTTTCCTCCACCGGTCGAGGAACTCACGGTAGAAGGGGGGGGGGGAGCATAAGGAGATTCCTGTCGGCGTCGAGCATCATCTGGACCGTGAACCCGGTCGTGGCCACCTCCCCCGCCTCGTTCCGGAGGATGAACTCCATGTTCAGGCGGGTGGCTTCCGACCAGTGGAGCACGGCCTCGATGGTGAAGATTTCCCGGAAACGGAGGGAGCGAAAGTAGTCGACGTGAAATTTCCGGATCGGGGCGACGACCCCTTTTTCGTAAAAATCGAGGTAGCCGATTCCGTGCCGATCCGTGAGCGCCACGCGGGCATCCTCGAAATAGCTCGCGTACCGTCCGTGCCAGACGATCCCGAGCGGATCGACCTCCTCGAATCGCACGCGTCGGGACAACGTCTCGCGCAGCGGGGCGGGCGCTCCTTCCTCGTCGGTGAAATACGGCGCGATCATCGGGGAGTCTCTCCCTCCGCCAGTTCGAGCTGGAAGGCGGCGACCGTTTTCCCGGCGACCGAGAGCGTGGCGTCGCAGATGTCGATCCCGGAATCGACGCGCCGACGGTACCGGATCCATACGTCTTCGTCCGGACGGATCGGCGCGAGGAATTTGGCGGACCGCACCGCCGCCAGGGCCAGCGTTTTCCCGCCTTCCTCCTCCGCGAGGGACACCACGGCGCGAATCTGGACGATCGCCGGGAGGATGGGGTTTCCCGGGAAATGCCCCGAGAAACCGATGAACCCGGGGGCGAAGCGGTAACGACGGGTGCCCGCTTCCTTCCCGGTCCCCGGGAGGGCCTTCGTCGCAGAGGCGTCGATCCCCTTCCGCAGCGCGTTCATCGGTCATCACCCGTCCGCGTCGGGATCGACGAGCCACAGTTTCAGGGTCCCCGCGGCGAGGGTTTCGTCGCCGCGGGTGACGGTCCCCTCGACAACGGCGAACCCGCCGATCGCGGCGACGGTCCGGATCGACGTCAGGAGTCGATCGCCGGCATATGCCCTGCCGGTGACCTCGAGGTCGCGCACTCCCACCAGGAATCCCTCGCCCGGCGGCTTGCCGTCCAACCGGTCCATATATCCCTTGAAGGCGGCGTAACTCTGGGCGATCAACTCCAAGAACGCCACCTCGTCTATCTTTCCCTCCCCGTCCGCCATCATGGTGGATCGCGGAAGGACGGATTCGGCCACCGCGCAGCCGTCGTTTATGGAGACCAGCGTGTCCACGAGCCGCATCGGCGCGCGGTGAGGGATGAGGCGCTCCGCGTCCATCGGAAGTGTGATCGGGTTACAGATAGACGCCGCCGTTCACCGAAAAAACCTGCCCGGTGATATAGGAGGCTTTTCCCGACGCAAGAAAGCCCACCACCTCCGCCACTTCTTCCGGTTTCCCCATCCGCCCCAACGGGATCAACGGCAGGATCCGGTCGAGGGGAAGACCGGCGGTCATCTCCGTTTCGACGAACCCGGGGGAAACGGCGTTGACCAGGATGTTCCTTTCGGCGACCTCCAGGGCCAGCGACTTTGTCGCGCCGATCAGCCCCGCCTTGGCCGCCGAGTAGTTCGTCTGGCCCGCCACGCCGCTTTGTCCCGAAGTGGAGACGATGTTGATGATCCGTCCGGATCTTCTCTTCAGCATTCCGAACAGGAGCATCTTCGTGACGAAGAAAAAACCGTCCAGGTGGACGGAGAGGGTTTCCCTCCATTCCGGTTCTTCCATCCACACCAACAGGCCGTCCCTGCTGAATCCGGCGTTGTTGACGAGGACCAGGGGAGTATCCGTTTCGAGCATCGGGGCGAGGGCGCTTTTCACCGCGCCGGAATCGGCCACATCGAAGGGGAGAAGCCTGCACGTTCTCCCCGAGTCGACGACCTGCCGGGCGACCTCCTTCGCCGCTTCGTGGTCCGCCCGATAGTTGAGCCAGATGTCGAAACCATCCCGCGCCAGGGCGCGGGCGATGGCGGCACCGATCCCCTTGCTGCCTCCGGTGATCAGGGCGATATCATTTTTGGCCATTACCGGATTATATAATTTCCATATAGAATCCTACCGTCAATAAAAAATGTTTTAATGAGGCCATGGTGCGATTTGGACGTTCTTCTCCTTAGACCGGACCCGGGAAACGAGCGATTCGGCCTCGGTCCTTTCTTTCGCGTCGAACCGCTGGGACTCGAGTACATCGGGTCCGCGTTGCGCGCCCACGGCCACTCTCCGACGGTGGCCGATCTCCGCTTTCGTCCCGGCGCGTCTTCCTGGGTGCGGCGGACGCGGCCGCGGGTCGTCGGCATCTCCTGCACGCACGCCCTGGAGTACGACAGGGTTCGAGAGACCGCGCTCGAGGTCCGGAGGGCGTCGCCGGGCGTTTTCGTGGTCGTCGGCGGACACGCGGCGGCGTGCCACCCTTCACCGCTGGAAGTCGACGGGATCGACGCGGTCTGCCTCGACGACGGGGAGGAGATCGTTCCGGAGCTGGTCGATGCCATCAAGCACGGCACCCCCCTGGAAACGGTGCCCATGCTCCGCCTTCGGACACGGGACGGGTGGGTGTCCACGCCGCGCTCTCTCGGGCGGACGTCCCTTGACGCCGTCCCCTTGCCGGCGCGCGACCTGGTGAGCCGCCACCGCAACGGATACCATTGCCTCCTCTTCAAGCCGGTGGGACTCGTGGAAACGGCCCGCGGATGTCCGCACCACTGCAGTTTCTGTTCCGTGTGGCAACTGTACGGGCGATCCTTCCGGGAACGGTCCATCGGGGCCGTCGTCGAAGATTTCGCCACGGCGGGGGATTCGATCTTCGTCGCCGACGATCTCTTCTGGAACCACGCCGAGCGAAGCCTCGAACTCGCGGGGGCCCTCCGGAGGCGCGGAGTGAAAAAACGGTGGATCCTCGTGCAGACCCGCACCGACATGATCTGCCGGCAGCAAGAGCTTCTGGAGGCGTGGAGGCCCCTCGCGAAGGACTTCGACATATTCCTCGGACTGGAGGCCGCTACCGACGCGGGCCTGTCCCGGTTGGACAAGGACGTTCCGCTTTCGGAGAGCGTCGAGGCGGTGCGGATCGCGCGGTCCCTGCGATACGGCGTGAACGGCAACTTCCTGGTCGATCCCGACTGGGGAGAGGAGGATTTCCGCCGGCTCTGGGAGTTCGTCGCCTGCCACGGGTTGCAGCGGGCGGGGTACACAATCCTCACGCCGTTGCCCGGAACCGAGTATTTCCGCAAGATCGCGCCCCGGCTCGCGGGACAGCCCTGGTCCAACTACGACATGCACCACGTCCTCCGGGAGCCTCGCCTCGGGGCGAGACGGTTTTTCGAACTCTATGCGGAGACCTGGCGCAAGTCGATCCTCAACACGTCGGGCGAGAAACGGTGGGTCGACTGGATGCGGCAGATCCGGCCGGCCCAGATACCGTACCTTGCGCGCGTTCTATGGCGCACCCAGAGGATGATGAAAGCCGGGGCCTACCTCCGCGAGCACGACAAGACGTGTCGCGCCCCGATGCCCGTCCGGTCCCCCTCGAGCATCGGTGCATCGCGCTGACCCACCGACGCGACGATCCCCGCCAACGCCGTCTCCTCGATCGGGAACCACATTCCCGTTGCCCGGGGCGGCTTCGCGTTTTATGATGAGATCAATGCCGGCAGGTGCGGTCCCGCCGGGTTCTTCGACGAAAAAGAAGGAGGAAACGCCCTGAAAGCGGACGAAACGAAAATGAAGATACGGGAAATACTGTCCGTTCGTCTGAATCTCTCCACGGCGGTCGAGAAGATCGACGATGACGCGCCGCTGTTCGGGCCCGGGAGCATCGGACTCGACTCGATCGACGCGTTGGAACTGGTGCTCGGCATCCAGAAGGAGTTCGGCGTCGCCATCGAGGATCGCGCCCTCGCGGTGAGGGTGCTGGTATCCATCGACACCATCGCGGAATACCTGAAATCCCGGTCGGCGGGGAACCCCGAAGCGGCGGGCGGACTCAACGCGTAGCTCCCGGTGATGCGGATTCAATAGCGTGTCGAAGACGTGTTTCACCCCATGCATCCTCTGCGGCCGGGATGCGCCGCAACCCGTCGTGGTTCAGAGGGGATACCCCATCGTCCGCTGCGGCGGATGCGGGCTGGTCTACGTTCATCCGAAGCCTCCGGAGGAGGATCTCCCCGGGCTCTACGCGGCGTATCATGGCCGGGACGGCGGGAACGAGCAGGGCTGGAATCACCTCATGGGGAAGGTCTTTCGGGAAGCGGCCGACCACCTCGATGCATCGAGGGACGGGTCCGGTCCACCCCGCCTCCTGGACGTGGGGTGCGGGTACGGAGGATTCGTCTCGCTGATGCGGGATCGGGGGTGGGATGCGGAAGGGGTCGACCCGTCCCCGAGGACGGTTGCCGCCGCCTCGGCGAAAGGCATTCCCGTTCGCCTGGGAACCCTCGATGAATTATCCCGTTCGGTGGCGGCATACCGCGCGATCACCATGTTTTATGTATTGGAACACCTCTTCGATCCGATGTCCGCGCTGAGAAAGGTGTTCGGACTCCTCGAACCGGGCGGAGTGCTCCTGGTGCGGGTTCCCGACACAACGCCGATCGTACGGCTGCTTTCCCCGTTCGGATTGGGGAACGGGCTGTACGATCCCCCCTTCCATCTTTTCGACTTTCCGCCCCTCGTGCTCGCGAGGATGCTCGCCGAGGCGGGCTTCGGGAAGATTCGGACGTTCCCGGGCCGCAACACGATCCCCCCCCGCACCGTTCCACGGTTGGCCACCATGATGTTCGGCGCGCTCGCCCAAGGCCTGTTCGCAGGAACCGGCGGAAGGTTCCTCCTCCCCGGGGTGAGCAAAACCACCATCGCGCGAAAGCCTTCCTGAATGACGACCCGGTTTCTTCTGGGCCTGGCTCGCATGATCGACGCGCGACCGGGAAAGATCGCTATCGCCTTCCTGCTCGCCGCCGTCGCTTCCGGCGGGATTGTGGCGCGCATCCCGGTCCGGACGAACCTGCTGGACGTCCTTCCGGAGGGGAACCCGACAATCCGCGCTTTCCGGGGGTTCCTCGAGGATTTCGGCATGATGGACAGCCTGGTCCTGGTGGTCTCGTCGCGCGAGAGTTCGCCGGACCGGCTGATCCAGGCGGTGGAGACGATCGGAGAGGAACTGGCCGCATCCCCCAGGGTGGCTTCGGTCGACTACAATCTCATGCGATCCGGGGGACGGTTCGTCGGGGAGCATTTCCCTTTGTACCTCGATTCGGGAGGGGTGGCCCGCCTTTCGGAGCGTCTGTCCCCGGAAGGGATCCGCCGGCAGATCCGGAGGGACCGGGAAGCATTGGTCTCCCCCTTGGCTTCCCCCCTCGACGCGGAGTGGATTTCCGGGGATCCGCTGAACCTCCGGGAGGTCGTCCGGGAGAGCCTGCTCCGGAGGACGGTCACGAAGGGGATCGACCTGTCCACGGGATATTACATGGATGCGGACAGGACCGTCGCCCTTTTGATGGTGCGGCCGAGGGGATCCTCGAGAGACACGGCGTTCGTTGCAGGGTTGTACCGGGAGGTGGCCGGGATCGCGGCGAAGGTTTCCGGCGGGTCCGGGACCGACGCCGGGATCAAGGTCGGTCTCGCGGGGGAGTACGCGACCGCCGCGGAGGCGGCCGGCGTGATCTGGCGGGACATGGTCGTCTCCTTCCTTTCCTCCTTCGTCCTGGTCCTGGTGCTCGTTTACGCGGCGTATCGTCCCCCCGCGGCCGTTCTTTGCGCTATCGTCCTGACGCTGTTCTCCGCCCTCTCCTGGACGCTCCTGTTCGCTTACCTGCTGTACGGGGGCCTGAACATCGTCACGAGCATCGTCGCCGCGATGCTGATCGGATTGTACGTCGATTACATGATCATCATGTACCATCGCTTCAACAGGGAAATCCGGATGGGGAGGTCCCCGCTTGAGGCGCTGGAGACCACCTTTTCCGAAACGGGGAAGGCGCTCCTCACCAGCTCTGCGACCAGTTGCGTCGCCTTCTTCTCCGTGGTCGTGACCAGTTTCCGGGGGCTCCACGAACTGGGGGTCGTGGCCGGGTTCGGGGTCCTGTTCTGTCTCCTGTCCGCGTTTCTGGTGATGGGATCCCTCCTCTCCTGGCTCGCGAAGGTTTCCCCGGCGCGGGTCTCGGCGGGGAAACCCGGCGGCGTCCCGACGGGCTGGGCGGAGCGGCTGGTCGAACGGAGGAGCGGAACCGTCCTGGCGGTATTTTCGATCTTCCTCTTCCTCTCTGTCCTCGGATCGGCGCGGACCCGGTTCGACGCGGGGATCGAGGCGGTCGGCCCCGCGGACAGCAAGGTGGAGCAGGTTCAGCGCGTGATCGATGAGAAATTCGGTAGGAAAGGGGAACCGCTCTTCCTCGTGGCGCGTGCGGACGGCGACCGGCGGCTCGCCGCGGATTTCGACGCCCTCGACCTCCAGGGAGAGCGATGGATGCGGGCGGGGATGGTGGAGACGTTCTCTTCCCCGGCGATGCTGGTGCCCCCTCCCCGGTTCCAGAAGGAGTCGCGGAGGCTCCTGTCCGACGCCGGGCTGCCGCGGCGGTACGACGATGCGGGTCTCGAGAGGGCGATCCGGCGGGAGATGGAGAAGCAGGGGATGGTTCCGGGGGACGGCCTTGCGGCGTATGCCGCGGGGATCGTCCGCGCCCTCGCCGGGGACGGGGCCATCGACCTGCCCGGGTTTGCCCGCTCCGGAGACCCCCGGGCGGCGTATTTCTTCAACGGGTCCCGCCATGCGATCGCCGCCCACCTGACACCGCCCGGCGGACGCTGGGACCAAGGGGCGCTCGCCGCAATGAAGGAAGATGTGCGGGCCCTGGGTCCGGACTTCGCGCTGACGGGCCCGCCTCTCATCTTCCGGGAGATCCGGTCCTCGATCGT
>JAMDCN010000031.1:12060-14063 GCA_023489025.1 Deltaproteobacteria bacterium
TGTGGTTGCACTTCCGTAGCCTGCGCGATACGGCGCTCGTGATGCTGCCGGTGACGGCGGGATCGCTCCTTACCGTGGGCGCCATGGGAACGATCGGGATCCCCTTCAACTTTTTCAACGTGGCGCTCGCCGCAATGAAGGAAGATGTGCGGGCCCTGGGTCCGGACTTCGCGCTGACGGGCCCGCCTCTCATCTTCCGGGAGATCCGGTCCTCGATCGTGTGGGAGAGCACCCTTGCCACGTTCATCGCCTTCGCGGCGAACTGGATCATCGTGTGGTTGCACTTCCGTAGCCTGCGCGATACGGCGCTCGTGATGCTGCCGGTGACGGCGGGATCGCTCCTTACCGTGGGCGCCATGGGAACGATCGGGATCCCCTTCAACTTTTTCAACGTGGCGGGGATCGCTCTCCTCTTCGGGTTCGGGGTCGACTACGGGATCTATTACATGCAGTCCCGCAGGGAGGGCCCCGCGGGGGAAGCCGCGGAGGCGCTTCGCCGGACCGGGGGCGGTATCGCCCTCTGCGCGCTCACCACGCTGGCCTCCTGTGGATCCATCATCCTCTCGCATTACCGGGGGCTGGCGTCCATCGGCGTCGTGCTTTGCCTCGGCGTGGTCTTCTGCATTCTTTCGACGGTCCTGCTGCTCCCTTCCCTGATCGACAGGATCGAACGCCCGCGAACGTGGAAGGCCCGGCGGGTCGTCAAGGAGACGGCGTGAAAGGGATCGATCGGGCATGCGCGATCATCCCCGCCTTTAACGCGGAGGAGACGGTGGGGGCCGTGGTGAAAGGGGCGCTTTCCTTCCTGACGACGGTCATCGTGGCCGACGACGGTTCCACCGATGCGACCGCGCGGGTTGCGGAGGACGCGGGCGCCCTGGTGATCCGGGTACCGGTAAACCACGGGAAGGGTCATTGCCTGCGCCTGCTGTTCGCGGAGGCGCGCAAAAGAGGATTCGACGTCGTCATCGCGCTGGATTCGGACGGGCAGCACGATCCGGCGGACATCCCGCGGTTTCTCGATGCCCATCGAACAGACCCCGGAGCCGTCATCGTCGGATCGAGGATGGCCGATGAAGAAGGGATTCCCGTTCACCGGAAAAATTCGATGCTGATCGCCAGGTTCTACGTCTGCCTCGCGGCCAACCGCTACATCGACGATACCCAATGCGGGTATCGTCTTTACCCGCTGTCCGTGGTGGAGTCCGTCGCGCTTCACAAGGAACGCTATGTGATGGAAACCGAACTTCTCCTGAAGGCCGGGGACTCGGGAATTCCGATCCGCTCGTTGCCGGTCCCCGCCGTCTATCTGCCGGATCAGAAGACGCACTTCCGTTCCGTACCGGACGTGGCGGCGATTTCCGTCTACGTCATCTCCTACATCATGGTCAAGTGGGCGTTGGAGCTGTCGCGCCCGGGGGAGGTCAACACCTACAAGGGGCCCGGCTCGGGGCGGGACCGGTTTTTCCTTTCCCCCGCCATGGACAGGGCGTTCGAGAGCCTCATGGTACTGACCTGCATGCCGTTGAGCGCATTGTACGGCGTCCTGTATTTCCTCATGCGATCGCTGCTCGGCATCCGGGTGTTCGAGGGGCTGCATGGATGCGGTATCCCGGTCGGAAGGGTGTTTCTTTCGACGATGCTCCTTCCCGTGCTGCTGGTGGTTTCCATCATCGACCTCGTCGGGAACCGTGTCGGGATGCGACCGGGGCTCACCTCCCGGTTCGTGACGAGATGGTACCCGAACCTCTGGAAATGACCGATCGCAAGGAGCGCGCGCGGGTCGGTTTCTGATCGGAAATGGGATACAATATCCGGATGCACACCATCCTGCTCAAGGTCACGGCTCTTTTTTATCTCGTCGGGGCGCTGGCGTACCTCCACTTCATCTTCACGCTGAACGAACGGAGCGCGAAGCTCGGGCGGATGCTGCTGCTGATCGGCGCGATCCTCCACGGGGCGGGGTTCGTCGCGCGCTACTTCGCCGCCGGATACACCCCGAT
>JAMDCN010000097.1:0-349 GCA_023489025.1 Deltaproteobacteria bacterium
GCCACTTTCCCTCGCAGCAGTTCTCCGTATCCGATGATTCCGGTCAGAGCGTTATTGAAGTCGTGGGCGATCCCCCCCGCGAGCGTTCCAACGGACTCCATCCTTTGAACAGTCTGGAGCTGCTTCTCCAGGAGTTGTTGTTTCGTTACATCCTCGACGAACACCTCGAAATACGCGAGGGCGCCGCTCTCGTCCAGCACACGTTTTCCGCTGGCACGCACGTGCAGCGCCTTTCCGTCTTTGCGTTTCCAGCCGACTTCTATCCCCAGAACAATCGGGTGATCTTGATCCATGAATTTTTCGAGGACACATTTTCTATCTTCAGGGTGAAGGTAGATACCCGTGGCAA
>JAMDCN010000097.1:359-2571 GCA_023489025.1 Deltaproteobacteria bacterium
TATGGAACGATACTTTTCCTCCGAATGCCGAAGCAACGCTTCGGAGCGTTCCCGTTCCGCTTGTCTTTCCGCGAGCGCATTCGTCATCCTGTCAAAGTTCTGCGCAAGCTCTCCAAGCTCACCCTTCGGGTACGGCGGTCCGGCCCTTCCGTTCAGATCCCCCAGCGCCACCCTGTCGGTTGCCGTGAGAAGCATATGAACCGGGCGAAGTATGAAGAATCCGCTTCCGAACCATGCGGTGCCTATCATGAGAACGACGATGATCGTCAGGATTGTCATGTTCCGTTTGATGGTTTGGTTAATTGCGAAGAAGGCGACCTCTTCAGGGATGCTCACTACCACGAAAATTTCTCTTCCTTGGGTGACCCTCGGCACGGAGGCGACGGCCAGCAAGTGCTTCCTTCCGTCTCCACCTTTTTCCACAGCAAGGCCCGATCCCCTTTTCATCAGCGGTTCAATGAGGCGCATTTTCGGAAATGGTTTTCCCGTCATTCCCTCTCCACTTGGGTATTGGGCGAGAACCGTACCCGAGGCGTCGATCTTCGACATGGAGGAACCCTTCGGAAGATAGGCCCCTGTTTCCCGCTCGAACATGCTAAGCGTATTGAGATCCAACGCCGCAAAGACGACACCCTGGACTCGATCCTTCCCGTCATTCACCGGATAGGCGCAAACGACGGTAGGTCGCCTGGAAATTCGCCCGACCTGGAATTTACCGATGGCGAAATTACGTGTTTTTATCGCCTCCTGGTAGTAATCACGATCGAATAAGTTGACAGGGTCCGGGAGGGGAATGGCGCTGCAAACTACGTTTCCGGATGTGTCGATCACGCCGAAGTTCAAGTAGCGTTTATAGTGCGTCAGAAGATGAGAGAAGAACTTGCGGCAGCTTGTCGAGCGCGGGTCCTGTGTTTGGGCAACATGTGACAATGAAATAAGAATATGGCGCGTTTCGTCGAACAGCCTTTCCTCTTCAATCGCAATGATTTTGGCTATACGATTGGCGTTTCCCCCGGCCTCCGCAAATTCGCGTTGCCGATCTTCGTAGGTCGTGTAGAGTGTTGCGGCAAATGTGGGGACGATGACCAGCATCAATACAATCATTATGCGCATGCGGAGACTGGAAAAGCGGAGCAACCTCACAAGGACCTCCATTCCTCCGTTGGTATCATCCTATTTCATAAGAAATATTCTACTGTCAATTAGTATCGGCAAAAGGTGACTCCATTATTGTTTAAGTTTTCCCTTCCCCTGCCGATAATCCTCCAATTCCGGGTTGCTTCATGGGCTTACCCACTCCCCATGCCGCTGACCGAAGATGAGCGTTCACCACACGAGCCAACCAGAGGATCTGCAGGCACGAACGCAAGGAGATGCAAGGATGAATGAAACCTACCGCAAAGCAATCGCAGGGACTTGGGCATATATCATCGCCATCGGCATACTGTTTGTGGTCGGGACCGCCTTCTCCCTCCTGGATGGCATCGACGAGGTCCGGGAGGAGCGGTTCCGGCTCGCGATCTCCCAGGCGGATATCGTCTCCCGGACGGTCTTTGCAGCACGACGGTGGGCTATGGAAAACGATGATGTGAGCGTATCCATTGCGGGAGCACCCCGCCACAACGCGTCCCTGGCCGTGAGCAGCCGTACCACGCAAAAGGTGAATGGCGATGGCATCGCAAAAGTCGACCACGTCTCCATGACGCAATTCATCGGCAGAATCCTGAAACCGGAGGGGTTCCACGTCCACATCGTGAGCCGAAAAACATTGCACCCCGAAAACCTGCCGGATGACGACTGGGAACGCATCTCACTCGAGAAGGTTGAGACGGGAAGTGTAAAGGAGTACGCGTTGACGGGCCCCCCCGGAAACCGCGTTTTCCGTTATATGGAGCCGCTGAAGGTCGATGCAAGTTGTGCCCGCTGTCACGGACAACAGGGGTATCGCATCGGGGAGGTCCGCGGCGGGATCAGCATCGCTTTCCCGTATGCTCCGTTTGAACAATCCGCCCGGCGGTCGGAACGGCGCGAAATCATCGTGCACCTTCTCTCTCTCGTGGTGGCGTTGGGCATCCTCTTCTTCCTCGGCCGCAGGATCGTCGGACTGACGAAGAGCCTCCAGGAAACGCAGCGGAAGGTCCGCACGCTGGAGGGAATCCTGCCGATGTGCATGAATTGCAAGAAGATCCGAAAAGAGGGTGCGGCAGGGGAA
>JAMDCN010000070.1 GCA_023489025.1 Deltaproteobacteria bacterium
GGCGCGGAGACGACGACGTTCCAGATCCTGCGGGCTTCCGGCTGGCCTCATCGGACACCTCCGACCCACAGGATAGGACATTTATTATGCAGGAGTCAATAGCGGCAAAGGGGACCGTCTTTGGCAGCCGTCAACCGCAGAGGCGACGCGGTCACACCCGGCGACCCGATCCGGACGGAGTCGTCATGCCGCTCACCGAAGGAGGTCTAATTTTACATTTTAAGTCCAGGAAGGATGTAAACAGATTTATTGGGCCGGGGCAGCGGCAAGAGCCGCCCGGCGGGGAAAAAGGGCGTGGTCGGTTGGGGAAAAATGGGAACTTTTTTCTACGTCACAACCCCGAGGGCGGTCCGAACGAAGAAGGGTCGCCAGGCGGTGATCGAGCTGCTCAAGGAGTTCGAGATTCACGAAGCAAGAAAGGCGTCGAGAGTAGGCGGCGAATCCTTCGACTTCGGATTCCTGTGGCAGCAGTTGGGGTTGGAGACGGAATGACATTGAAGGGCGTCGGGTGCGGAGATTATGGGCCTTATTCTCCGCATTTTCTGAGGTTCTGTGCCGATCCGGTCATTGAACCGATTATGAGCTTGCCCATGATGGCGAAGTGCTCTCAGGATACGGCCTTGCGCGACATCGTCGACCTCGTGGAGCGCGGCATCCTGGCGAAGGACCCGGCCGGGGGCCGAAGTACAAGTTATTCGCTGCTCCAATCGGAATTAAGGAGTGCCGGCGGTTGTATAACCTGCGGCTCTTCGGAGAATTCGGCCGGTCAGCACCTCGAAGGCCGGCCGTGCACGCCGGAAATGCTCATCCGTCCAATCCGGGTTCTCCTTGTCCGTCGTCTCAGGATTCACGCGCTTCTTCATTTCGCCCTTCCTCACCGGCGGCGGCCACGATGCGGGACATGACGCTCGCGCCGCGTTTGAGGACCTCGATCTTCTTCTGGTCCCCGAAAGCGCGCTTCGTCGAGTAGAGGATCTCGCCGAGGTTGATCGCGTTCAGGTATTTCGGCGTGCCTACCCGAATCGCCTGCGTAAGCATGCGGGCGACCTTCTCTTGTCCCGCTTCCTTCTGGAACAACTTCAGGAGAGCGTGGCTGTCGAAGAGGAGAGGGGTCTTCTCCCTCAACGGGAATCCTTCTTCCGATCCAGGAGAAGCCGATCCCCGAGGGAGGGTTTCGCCGGAAGAGCGCCGCAGGCAGCTCGAACCGGGTCATCCACCGGCGGAATCAGGTAGATGATTCCTCCGTACTCCATGATCTGCATTTCCGTCCCCGGCTCGATGCGGAATTTCTTCCGCAGTCCGGCTTCCCCGCCCGGCGAACGCCGGACACCCAGACGACAGTACGCCGTTTCCATTCCGCTTCGATTCGCCCGATCCAGAACTGCCGCAACTTGACGGAGCCCATGGATTACCTCGGTGATACTATTCCGTATCTTACTGCGATATAGTAGCACTTGCCCGCCATAGATGGTCGGACACCGGCCTTGCCAATCGTTCCTCCCTGCCGTCCCTCCTGACGATGGCGCGTTTCCAGGTCGAGGAAAGCAGCTCGCCGATCACCGCGGCGGCGATCCCGCTCTTCCGCAGGACTTTCACGATCTTGCCGGAGAAGTCCTTTTCCGCCGCGATCAGGAGGCTGCCGGATGCGATCAGGCACATCGGGTCGATCCGGAAAAACCGGCAGATCCGCACGGTTTCTTCCGCAATGGAAATCCTGTCCTCGAAGATCCGGAACCCCTTGTTCGATGCGTCGGCCAGTTCGTGGATCCCGTTGGCGATCCCGCCCTCCGTGGGATCGTGCATGGCCGTCACGCCTCCCGTCCCGAACGCCAGGAGGGCGTCATCCACCACGCTGATTCGACGAAAGAACGCGGCGGCCTTCTTCACCACGGAGTTCCCCAACGCGTCGGCGAGCACGGGGCGTCTGTCCGCAGCAAGGATGGCCGTGCCCTCCATCCCCGCCGATTTCGTGAGAATGAGGTCGTTGCCTGCCCGCGCGCCCTTGGACGTCACGTACCGTCCCTGCTCCGTCACGCCCATGCAGCATCCGATGACGATGGGAAAGACGAGCCCGGGGGTGGTCTCGGAGTGTCCGCCGATCACCGCCATCCCGAGCTTCTTCGCGCCCGAATCGATCTGCCGGCAAACGGTCCGGACGATCGCTTCCGTCGCATGTTCCGGGAGAAGGATGCAGGAAGAGAAGAAGGCGGGCCGCACGCCGAACGTGGCGACATCGTTCGCGTTGATGTTGACCGCAAGCCACCCTATCCGTTCCAGGGCGCCCGTGATGGGGTCCATGGACGATACGAGCAACCGGTCGCCGATCCGGACGACTGCGCCGTCTACACCAAGGGACGGCCCGACCACGACCTCCTTGCGTCGCGTCCCGAGTCGTTTGAAGATCAGCCCCTCCAGGAGGGCTGGAGGAACCTTTCCGGCCGGAAGCTTCATCTCCGTTCCCCTCCGTACGTTATCCCTCTGTATGGGGGGATGATATCCGGAGGATCCCGCCGCCCGCGGCGGCACGCTAAGTGGCCCATTTCACAAATACGGTAACGTATC
>JAMDCN010000091.1 GCA_023489025.1 Deltaproteobacteria bacterium
CGGTTCGCCAAAACCTTCGTGATCGCCGCCGTCAAGGTCGTCTTCCCGTGATCGACGTGACCGATCGTCCCCACGTTCACGTGCGGCTTCGTTCGCTCGAACCTCTGCTTGGACATGTGAGACTCCTGGAACGGTGGTATCGACCAAACTGGAGCCCACGAGCAGGATTGAACTGCTGACCCCGTCCTTACCAAGGACGTGCTCTGCCGACTGAGCTACGTGGGCATCTTCGTTCGCATGGAGCGGGCGACGGGAATCGAACCCGCGACCAACAGCTTGGACATGTGAGACTCCTGGAACGGTGGTATCGACCAAACTGGAGCCCACGAGCAGGATTGAACTGCTGACCCCGTCCTTACCAAGGACGTGCTCTGCCGACTGAGCTACGTGGGCATCTTCGTTCGCATGGAGCGGGCGACGGGAATCGAACCCGCGACCAACAGCTTGGAAGGCTGTGACTCTGCCAACTGAGTTACGCCCGCCCTCGACGAAACCTTTCTATTTTATTGAGATGCACCAGTCTCGTCAAGAGATAATCAACGAGGTAATCGACGAAACTCGAGAGACATGCCCTCCTTCGCTCCTCGCCGCAGCCGCAATACCGGGGCGTCGGAGCTACGGAGGGCATCCTCCGCCCTTCGGGATCCCAGCCCCCCTTCGCTCATCGCAGCCGGAAAAGCCGATGCTTCGGAGCTACGGCGGACAACCTTCGCCCTTCGGGCGAAGGTTGGTGGAGGGGGGAGGATTCGAACCTCCGTAGGCGATGCCAGCAGATTTACAGTCTGCCCCCTTTGGCCGCTCGGGTACCCCTCCACGCTGATCGCTCTCCTTCGCTCCTCGCGCCCGGGAAAGCCGACGCTTCGGAGCTCCGGAGGGCATCCTCCATGGCGCCGGGCCCTGTCGTAATCGTCGCGGGACCCGGAGCGGCGGAGAATGGCTTGCCATCCGAAGCTCCGAAAGACCAGGGAGTCGGCCTCCTTCGGAGCGAAGGATGGAGCCGACGGGGTGACTTGAACACCCAACCATCTGATTACAAATCAGACGCTCTGCCGTTGAGCTACGTCGGCCCGGCGACTCGGCACCGAACACCGAAATCTTACATTTGACACTATTTCCTGCATGCTGTCAACGCATTTCGCAGGGAGTATGCGACGATCCCCGCCGCCACGGAGACGTTGAGGGAGTCCGCAAAGGGTTCCATCGGGATCCTCAAGCCCCCGTCGCATTTTTCCCTGACAAGCCGGCGAATCCCTCCTCCTTCGCTCCCCAGGACCACGGCGGTTCGGTCGGGAGGGCGGAAGTCCGGGAGCGCCGTCTCACCCTCCGCCTCCGCCGCGAAGACCCAGAACCTCCGCTCCTTCATCGCGCCGATGGCCCTCGCCAGATTGGCGACCCTCACGACGGGGACGTGGGCGGCGCCCCCCGCCGATGCCCGGAACACCGCCGCGGTCACGGGGCAGGAACGGTCCTTCGGCGCCACGACCCCGGCGATCCCGAACGCCCGGGCGCTGCGGAGGATCGCCCCGAGGTTCTGCGGGTCGGTGATCCCGTCGAGGAGGAAGGCGGCGGCCCGTTCCGGCAGTCCGTCGAGCCACTCCTCGAAAACGGCGTACCGGAAGTCGCCGATCTCCGCCGCGATCCCGCCGCCCCTCTCTCCCGTCCGGCGGGCGAACTCCTCGTTCGGAACGGTCACGAACGGGATCCCGGCGGCATCGGCCCTGGCCGCCACGCTCTTCCGGATGTCCTCGGGAGCCCCCGCGGCGATCAGGATGGAGCGTGGCCGCTGGATCGAGGAGGCCAGGAGCTCCTCGACGGGGTGCCGGCCCGTCACCCACATGACGTCAGGCGCGGGGGCGCCGGCTCTCAAGCCCCTGCGCCATGAGAGATGCGAACCGCCGCGCGGAGGCGACGGGATCCGTCGCCTTCGTGATGGGCCGCCCGACGACGAGATAGTCGGCGCCGTTGCGCGCCGCCTCGTCAGGGGCCACGACCCGCTTCTGGTCCCCCCGCTCTTCCTCCGGGAGACGGACGCCCGGCGTGACGAGGAGGACGCTCTCCCCGGCCCGGGCGCGGACGCGCGCCGCCTCCCCGGCCGAGCAGACGATCCCGCCGATTCCCGCCTCGATCGCGATTTTCGCGAGGCGATCCACCGTGTCGGCCGCGCCCGTCGCGTAGCCGATCTCGGCCAGGTCCGCGTCGTCGAGGCTCGTGAGCACGGTGACGGCCAGGACCGTGGTCCCGGTTCCCTCGGCGGCTTTCGCCGCCGCTTCGAGCATCGCTCTCCCGCCGGCGGCGTGGACCGTGGCGAACCGGACTCCAAGGGCCGCCGCCGACCGGATCGCTCCCGCCACCGTGTTGGGGATGTCGTGGAACTTGAGGTCGAGAAAGACGTCGATCCCCGTCTCGCGGATCCTCCGGACCAGTTCGGGGCCTCCGCGCGGAAAGAGCTCCATCCCGACCTTCACGAGGCCGATCTCGCCGGAAAGGGTTCGAACCATCCCCAGGGCCGTTTCGCCGGAATCGGTATCGAGGGCGACGATGATCCGCTCCTTCACGGCTCGCACTCCTTGCGCTTCGCCTCCAGGGCGGCCATGACCGCTTCCGCCACCCCGGCGACCTCGACCCGGCGCGTCTCCCCCGTCTTCCGGTCCCGGACCTCGGCGAAACCGGCGTCGAAGTTCTTCTCCCCGAAGGTCACCCGGAGCGGGATCCCCGCGAGGTCCGCGTCCTTGAACTTGATCCCCGGCCGCTCGTCCCGGTCGTCGAGGAGGACCTCGACGCCCCTGTCGGTGAGCGCATCGCCGAGCCGCTCCGCCGCGGCGACGATCCCGGCGTGTTTCATGGTGACCGGGATGACGACGACTTCGAAGGGGGCGATGGAGACCGGCCAGATGATCCCGTCGGCGTCGTGGTTCTGCTCGATGGCCGCCGACGCCGTCCGCCCGACGCCGATCCCGTAGCATCCCATGACGATCACCTGCTCCTTCCCCTCCCGGTCCAGGCACGTGGCCGACATCGCCTTGCTGTACTTCGTCCCGAGGCGGAAGACGTGCCCCACCTCGATGCCGCGCGAGAATCGCAGCGACCCGGCGCACCGCGGGCAGCGGTCCCCCGGCGCCACCAGCCGGAGATCCGCGTACGCCTCCGGGACGAAGTCGCGCCCCGGCACGACGTCCACGAGATGGGCGTCCTTCTCGTTTGCGCCCGTCGCCCCGGCGGCGATCCCCCGGACAGCGTGGTCCGCGAGGACCCGCATCCCGAGGCCCACCGGCCCCGCGTACCCCGACGGGGCCCCCGTGAGCGTCACCACCCGCTCCTCCGGGGCCAGCCGGACCCAGTCCGCTCCCAGGAGGTTCTTCACCTTCACCTCGTTGACTTCGTGCGCCCCCGACACGAGGACGGCCACTTCCCCCTTGTCCGACTCGAAGACCAGCGTCTTGATCAGGAGGCGGGGGTCGATCCCGAGGAACGCCGAGACCTCCCCGATCGTCCGTTTCCCCGGCGTCGCCACCTTGAGGGGGGCGCCCTCCTTCGCGCGCGTTCCGCGACCTTGCGCCTCGAAAACGCGTGCTTCGGAGGGCGGGCACTCGGCCTTCTCCACGTTCGCCGCGTAGTCGCAGGCCTCGCACGACACGATGGCGTCCTCGCCGGAGTCGGCGATCACCATGAACTCGTGGGAACTGCTGCCGCCGATCGCCCCCGGGTCGGCCTCCACCGCCCGGAAGGCGAGCCCCATCCGCCGGAAGACGCGGCAGTACGCCTCGAACATCTTCCGGTACGACTCGGCCGCTTCCTCATCGCCCGCGTCGAACGAGTAGGCGTCCTTCATGAAGAACTCCCGCCCCCTCATGAGCCCGAACCGCGGCCGGATCTCGTCCCGGAACTTGTCCTGGATCTGGTAGAGGATCAGGGGGAGCCGGCGATACGACCGCACCTCGCGCCGCACAAGGTCGGTGATCACCTCCTCGTGGGTGGGGCCGAGGCAGAACTCCCGGTCGGCCCGGTCGCGGAAGCGGAGCAGCTCCTTTCCGTAGAGGTCCCACCTGCCGCTCTCCTTCCACAGCTCCGCCGGGACGACCGACGGCATCAACACCTCCTGCGCCCCGGCGCGGTCCATCTCCTCCCGGATGATCCGCTCGACCTTGCGCATCACGCGCAGCCCGGCCGGGAGGTAGTTGTAGATGCCGGATGCGACCTTCCGGATCAGCCCGGCGCGCAGCATGAGCTTGTGGCTCACGACCTCGGCGTCCGACGGCGTCTCCTTGAGCGTCGGCATCAGGTATCGCGAGTACCGGATCAATGCGTCCTCCCCTCTCTTCCAGCGAGCCGCCGGGCGACACGGACCAGCTCCGCCGCGATGTCGCGCTCCTTCACCTTCCCCATGATCTCTCCCCGCACGAAGATCAATCCCTCGTGCTTTCCCCCTGCCACGCCGACGTCGGCTTCGCGCGCCTCCCCGGGGCCGTTGACGGCGCACCCCATGACCGCCACCTTCAGCGGCACGGAGAGATCGGAGAGGCGCCGCTCCACCTCCCGGGCGATCCCGGCCACGTCGATCGAGACGCGCCCGCACGTGGGGCATGAGACGAACTCCGGCCCTCGCTGCCGCAGGCCCAGGCTCTTGAGGATCTCCCAGCCGACCCGGACCTCCTCCTCGGGCGGGCCGGTCAGCGACACGCGGATCGTGTCGCCGATCCCATCGGCGAGCAGGATGCCGATCCCCACGGACGACTTCACAGTCCCGGAGAAGAGCGTCCCCGCCTCCGTCACGCCGACGTGCAGGGGGTAATCGAACCGCCGGGAAAAGAGCCGGTACGCTTCGACGGTCGTCGTCGCGCCCGACGCCTTGAGGGAGAACTTCACGCTGTGGAACCGGGCCTTCTCGCACAGCCGGACGGCCCGCGCCGCGCTGGCGACGAGCGCCTCCGGAGTGGGCCCCCCGTACCGGGAGAGGATGTCCTTTTCGAGCGAGCCGGAGTTGACGCCGATCCGCACGGGAATCCCGTTCGCCTGCGCAGCCCCCAGCACCTCGCGCGTGCGCTCCTCTCCGCCGATGTTTCCCGGGTTGATCCGCAAGCCGTCGGCCCCGGCGTCGGCGCAGGCGACCGCGAGCCGGTAGTCGAAATGGATGTCGGCAATCACGGGCAAGGGCGAGCGGTCCTTGATCCGTCGAAACGCCTTGGCCGCGGCGGCGTCCGGGACCGCCACGCGCACGATCTCGCAACCTGCGCGGGCCAGCGACCGGATCTGGGCGACCGTCGCGCGGACGTCCGCCGTGACGGTGTTCGTCATGCTCTGGACGGACACCGGGGCGTTTCCGCCGACGGGGACGGTCCCGACGCGGATCCGGCGCGTCTTCCTTCGGGCGATCATCGTGCGGATTACTATAAGCGAGAACGGTGCACGAAGTCGATGCCCCCCGGCCGGGAGAGGGGCTTTCGCAACGTGCGGGGAACTATGGCTTCCGGATCGCGAGGGACAGGTTGAGGAGAGCGGCGCCTCCGTCCGGATCTTCGATCCGGACGGTCGCCTCGACCGTTTTCCCGACCGCCTCGTCGGGGACGTTCCAGGTGATCGTCGATCCCGACAGGGTCATCCCCTCCGGGCCCTTCACGAGCGTGTACGTCAACGGGTCGCCGTCGGGATCCTCGGCGGCGATGGAGTAGGTCAGAACCCGGGACGGCGGCACGACCGCCGGCGGCTGGCTCTTCACGACGGGAAGGGCGTTGACCACCAGGTAACGGGGCGAATATTTCCAGGCGCCGCCGGCAAAGCCGTCGTTCGGCGTCACCTCGACGTGGACCCACGACCCCTTCTTCACCCCCTTGAGAACGAGGGAATCGCCCCCGCCCGCAACCGGAAGGCCGTCCACGAACCACTTGTATCCGTAGGTCAGGTTGTCCCCGTCCGGGTCGTTCGCCCGGACGACGGCCCGGACCGTCTCCCCGGTCACGGGCGCCCGCGGCTCGATGCGGACGTCGGTGACGGCCGGCAGCGCGTTGACCGCGGCGACTTCCGGCGTCTCGATCACCCGGTCCGCTCCGTCCACCCGCAGCGTCACGACCGCCAGGATCCTGTCCCCGCGCTGGAAGAGCGCGGGAGCGAGCTTCTCGCCGGCCCCGGCCGCGACTCCGTTCACCAGCCACCGCACTTCGCGGATCCCGGCCCCCTTCCCGGGGGGCGATTTGACGGAAACGGCCGGCGGGGCGATTCGGCTCGGCGCCGAAGGGGCGACGATGACCGTCCAGCCTCCGGCGGCCCCCGCGGAAACATCCTCCTTTCCCGCAGGGGCGGAAGCTTCACCGGCGGCAGGACTGCCGGGCCCGGGAGACGGAGCGGCTTGCTGCGAGGGTCCGCTTTGCCTCCCGCATCCGGCCAGCGCGGCGGTCACCCAGAGAGCGAGGAGGGCGGTTCTCGCCGCCCTCCCCTTTCCCAGGCCCCTCCGCGGAAGGCCTGCCGACATCAGAACAACTCTTTCCACGACTTGATCGTCTTGCTCTGCGACGGCGAGTCGACCTTGATCTCGTCGACGACCCCCGTCGAGAACCCGACGAAGAGGGACGACTGGCCGGCCGGGTTGATCGACAGCGAGGGACTCGACGGGATCCCCCGCCCCCCGTAGACGTGGTACGGGAGTTTCGATGTCCCCGTCTCTCCAAGGGAGGCGATCGGCTGCAGGGCCGCGCCCGCGGTCAGCATCCCGAGCCCGTACACCCGCGCGGTCCCGCCGCCGCTGCACGGGTTGCTCGTGTCGGGAGTGTAGGTCGTGAAATAGACGCTGTTGTAGAAGATCACGGGGTCGGAGAGGACCTTCTCCCCGGAGTGCGTGTAGGTGTCGTTGGCCGTGGACGGCACGCCGGCGAAGCGGATGAACCAGCCGTAATTCCCCATCGTCCCGCCGCTCGAGCTGGCGATGCTGGAGGAGAGGTCGGTCATGGCCCCCGCCGTCGTTTCCGTGATCGGCGAGGCCGGCGCGAAGCCGTCGGTGTCCTTGAAGCAGTAGAACTTCCCGGAGCCGGTGTTCGTCACCGGGTTCTCCCGGTCGCCGGTCCCGAAGAACAGGTAGCGGGTGCTCTCGTCGACGCTCGCCGCCTCCACGCGCTGATAGACCGGCTGGCCGCCGGCGGCGGTCTGGAAGATCTTGTAGACGGCCCAATCGGAGAAGCCGTTGCTCCGGACCCCCGTCGTCCGGAAGTCGAACTTGTAAAGCGACCCGTCGAGGTCGGCCGCGTACACGAACTTGATATACCCGGCCGCGTCGAGGACCGCCGTGGGGGAGGCGGGAATGACGTTGTCGATCCCCGTCGTGAACGTCGTAAGAGGCGTCCCCGTGGCGATGTCCAGGACGACCAGGGCGGCGCCGAGATTCCCGGCGTCCGACCGACCGCCGCCGAAGATCGCCACCCACCGGTCCTTCTCCGCCGACGAGGTCGTTTCCTTCATCCGGACCTTCCCGATGAACGGCTCGGACCAGGTCTGCGCGACGTTCGCGGGATCCGTGTACTCCCAGAGGACCTTGGGGTAATTCGTGTAGTCGGTACCATCCGGGGGATCGGTGATGTCCAGGGCATAATAGCCGTTCCCGCCCTTGCGCAGCCCGCCGATCAGGACGGTGTGCCACTCCGAGCTCTGCTTGATCCCGTCGGCGTTGGCGTCGATCCAGACGTCGGCCACGCGCGGCGACGAATCCACGTAGTACCCGTGCGACGTCAGGTCGCCGGGAACGAAGTTCTTGAGGTCGTCCAGGACGTTGTACGGGACGAACCCGAAAAGCTCCTCCCCCGTCCCGTTGTCGTACAGGCCCGTCGTCGAGCTCCAGGTCCCGCTCAGGAAGGCGTGGAGCATCCCGTCGTTGGTCCCCGCGTAGACGACGCGCCGGCGGTGCGCCTTGGCGTCGGCGAAGCTCTGGGTCGCTCCCACCGCCGTCGAGTATCCATCGTCGAAGAAGAACCGGGACGGCGGGCCGACGACGACCGGCTTGGAGTGGAAGATGTCGCCGAGCTTTGCGGTCCGCCCGACTCCGCGGACGTAGTTCACGACGTTGTCCCGCGCCGCGGTGTTGTCGACCGCCAGCATCGCGGGCGTCACCGTCGACGTCGTGAACGCGATGCGCGACCAGGTGTTGTCGGCCGTGAAGATGCGCCGATCGCCCTCGGCGGTCGACGCCAGCACGTTGTCCGCGTCCCAATGGAAAGTGGTCGTATTGTCGGTGTTGACCGTGTACGCCTTGAGGTGCCCCTCCCAGTAGGTCGCCGGCGGGACCGCGGGCGAGAAGCTCGCCATGTAGAGGTAATTCCGGTCCGTCATCCGGACGGAGGCGACGGTCGGGGCCGTGAAGGAATACATCGTCCCGGTGATCTGCTGAAAGATATTGGTCAGGGCGGCGGCCAGCTCCGCGGCGTCGGTGGCGAAGAACGCCTTGTTCGCGGCACGTGACGTATTGTCCCCCGACGCGCCGATCGCATCATACTCCGCCTGGGTCGCCGTCGATCCGTTCTGTTCCGCGGCGCGCCGCAGGACGTCGCGCATGACGTTGAGTGCCGGTTCGGTGTTGCTGACCCCGACGCCGACCGTATAAAGGTTGACGCTCGGATTCTGGTTCCACAGCCACGCGGCCTGCTGGACGACCTGGTTGTTCCGCAGGACCTGTCCGGAATTGAAAGGCGTGCCGTCCGAGTAGTAGCCGGGCCAGCCGTCGGAGTTGAATGTTGCCCCGCCCACGTATGTGTAGCTGTAGCTGCTTCCGCTTTTGTAGTACATGGGCCCGTATCCGCTCCCGTCGCCCCAGTTGAACCCCATCGTGTCCTCGCCGTCCGTGATCATGACGGCGAAGTTCTTCCGGCAGATCTCGCCGGCGTTGTAGGCCGTGTTGAAAAAGTTCATCGACTGGTAGAGCGCCTGCGACGTCGGCGTCCCGCCCGAGGCGTAGGCGTACGAGGTGATGCTGCTCCAGATGTCCCTGTACCGGGTGGGCGAAGCGAACGGCGGCGCGTTCGGTGAGGTGGAGCCGACCTGGTTCCTGATGATGATCTGGTTGCTCGTCGCCCACGGATCGGTCGTGAACGTCAGAAGCCCGATCCGCGCCTTGAGGATGCTCTCGTCCGCCGGGGCGAGGTTGCTGAGGAAGTCCGTGCTCATCGCCTCGGTGTAGTTCGTCGGATACGGCTGGCTGTACAGGCCCGTCGTGGCCGAATAGGAGACCGTCGAGCCTCTCGAGTGCGTGTAGGCGAACGTGATCGAGGGGGAGAAATCGAAGTAATACTTCCCGCCCGAAATCCGCTTTCGATAATACGTGAACGATTCCGCGGTGCCACCGCCCCCCACCTGGATCGTCGCAGAGGCGGGGAAGGAGCTCCAGTTGGCGCCGTTGACCTGGATGCTCGCCGTGGAGGTCCCCGCCCCGTACCTCACGCTGGTCCTGCACGTCCACGTCGCGGTGGACGACGGGATGCTCAGGTCGGCGTTCAGGAGCGTGTAGACGACCTTCCAAAGGATGTCCATCCGGGTGTTCGAAGTCCCGCTTCCATCGAGGTCGCCGATCCCCGTAGAACCGGATACGGACTCCATCGATCCCGTGGTATCGATCATCAGCAGGACGTTCGGATTGGCCCGCGTCGTGAACAGCTCGGTGTCATCGGCAAGGACCGCCGGCGGCACCGCGAGCAGGCACGACAGCAAAACAGCCAGCCACGCCATGGATTTCTTGATCGTCCTCATCGCCGTCCTCCTTCCCTCGCACCCCGCGCCTAATACATCGTTCCCACGGGAACCGGCCCGAACATGACCACGACCTGCACGGACCGCCGCGCCACGAACGCGGGAGGCGCCTGCCCCTGGCTCGTCACCTCGAAGTCCGCGAACCGGAGATTCGATCCGTATCCCGGACGGAGCGTGAGGGTCCCCGTCGCCCGGGAGGTCATGCTGTAGCTCGACTGGTCGGGCAGGGTCGCCGCGTAGGCGGTCGTGAAAACGTTGGGGACCTGGTCGATCCCGTAGTTGGCGCCCGACTCCGCCGAGTTGAGGACCGCGGCCCCCACCTTCGAGTGGAGCGCGATGTCCATCTCGGTCGTCGAGATGCTCACCGCGTAGATGCCGATGGCGGTGAGGATCAACAGGAGCATCAGCGTGATCACGAGGGCGCTCCCCCGCTCGTTCGTCGTCGTCACGGTCGCCATGCCCGTCACACTCCCGAGTTCCGGACGTCGATCACGACGTCGATGGTCCGACGGCGGTATCCGTCCGCCGAGGCGCCGGCCGCGTGGTTCCCAAGCGCCGGCCGGGTCTCCCGCCACGCCGCGTCGGGGATCCGCGCCCGTGCCAGGAGCTGGAGCCGGACCTGCCGGATCTGCGACGGCGTGCCCGGGCTCGCCGTCCAGGTGTCCACGACCCCGTCCGCGTTCGTGTCGAGCCCGTAGGTGAACTGCATGTCCTCGATGTCGTCCGCCAGCGGCTGCGGCGCGGCGTCCGTCATCCGGTCCACCATCAGCGTCGGGTGGGCGGGGTCGGTCGTGTCGTCGATGTAGTACCGGATGAACCGGGCCTTTGCGAGCGTCGATCCGGTCCCGTAGCCTCCGGGGGGGAACGTGCTGTGCCCGCCCGGATTATTGTAGTCCCGCGCCGATCCCCCGGGGTTGTGCTGCAATTTGAGCGCGGCCCCCTGGACCTGGGTCACCTCGAACAGGTCGGCTGCCGTCCCGTTGGAGATGATCACAAGGTCGCCGGCCGCAAACCCCTGGACGCTCGCGACGTTGAGCTCGGCGCTCGCGTTGGGCATCGCGCTCGTGATCGTCGTCGGCGGCTGGTTGGCGTCCATGTCGTAGAGGTAGATGACGTAGATCTGGTCGGGTCCCGTCGTGTTGTCCTTCGCGTAGAGCGACCTCATCGTCGTAACGCCCGCCGCGATGACGTTGTCGGGGATCGTGACGTCGGCGGGGATCCCGTATCCGGCGAGCCGGATGTCCCGGGTCAGGAATTCGACGCCCTGGCGAAGGTTCTGCTGCATCTCCGCCACCCGGCTCTGGACGACGAACGACTTCTGCTGGACCTGGAAGGTGGCGAACACGGCGGTGATCGCGAGGAGCAGGATCACCATCGCGGACATGACCTCGACCAGGGTGAAGCCCGCTTCGGGATGGCGTGCGGCCGGGCCGCCCAGCCTGCCGGGAATCCTCATCCTACATCCCCCCCACGTTCGAGCGCTGGGCCGTGAGCATCACGTTGTGCCAGATCCTCCGTTCATCCTGCCAGCAGCACCAGACGGTGATCGTCTTGAGCGTGGCGGTGTTGTTGAGGACGTACCAGACCCGGTAGAACGGCGTCCCGCGGACGACCGAGTTGTCTCCCGCCGCGCCGGGGAGGTTTGCGTATTGCGGCGCCATCGTCGCGTTGTCGTATCCGCTGCTGCCGGAGGACACGATGTTGTCCCACGCGACGTGCCGGAACCGCTCGAGGCGGTCCTGCGCGAGCTGCGTCGCCACCGTCGACTTGGCGGCGATCGCGTTCCCCTTGATGGCGGTGACCTGAAGAAGGGCGAGCGCCAGGAGGCCCACCGCGAGAATCGTCAGGGCGACCAGCACCTCGACCAGGGAGAACCCGTCATTCCGGCGGACGTCACACCCAGCCATCGAGGAGCCTCGCTTTCGAAGTCCAGCCGAACAGGTCGATCGTGGCGCGGTCCGCGACCGTCCCGGCGGAGAGGTGGACTTCGGCCTGGGTCAGCGCGGAGATCGTCGCCGGGTTGCCGATGTCCGACTGGGTCAGGACCTCCCCGTTCGGGTTGAAGATGAAGGCGAAAGTCCCCGCGGTCACCGGGCTGAGCATGAGCGGGTCGGGAACGAACACGATGTCGCTGACCGCCGAGCCCGATGGGGCCTGCAATCGAGGAAGGGCGTCGACCCAGGTCGTCGAGCCGGTTCCCGCGTTCCCCCGCTGGAGGGTCGCGCTCTCCGTGCCCAGGTCGATCACGAGCCGGTGCTGCAGGGATGAGGACATCGCCCGTGTCCGGGCCTCGTGAAACCGGGAGAGGATCTCACGCCGGAAGTCGACCGCGCCGTAGTGGTACACCCACGATTGAAGGTTGGTCGTGGCAAGAAGCACGCCGATGGTGACGATCGCCAGGACGATGACCAGTTCGACGAGCGTGAACCCGTGCTTCCGGTTCATGAAATTCCTCCCGGGTTGGTTGGAGGCAAATCCCGTACCATTGCTTGGCCACCGCCAACTCTTTGATTTTCAAGGAACCGGCTCGTTCGAGGGTGACGAAAAGGGAAAAAGATTTAAACGGCGATAAAAAGATTTAATGGCTGCGGGACTCAGCCGTTCCCCCCGAGAGATCTCACGACCTCCACGAGCCGGGGCAGGACGAGGTGGGCGTCTCCGGGGATCGGGAGGTCCGTCACGGTGCGGGTCAGCGGCGTCTCTTCGGGGTTGATCTCGATGACGACCGCCCCGTTCCGTTTCGCGATCCGGGGGAGCTCGCAGGCCGGGGCCACCTGGGCCGACGTGCCGATCACGAGGAGGACCCGGCATCGACCGACCTCCTCATCCGCCTCCTCCTGCGCCCTCCACGGAATCGGTTCTCCGAACAGGACGACGTCCGGCTTCAGGATGGCGCCGCAGCCGCACCGGGGCGGGATTCCCGCCGCGACGCGGTCGAGTGCCGCGTACCGTTTCCCGCACTCCAGGCAGATCAGCTCGGACGCGTTGCCGTGGAACTCGATGACGCGCGCGGAACCGGCCGCCTGATGGAGCCCGTCGACGTTCTGGGTGACCACGGCCCTCAGGACCCCCATCCGATCGAGTTCCGCCAGGCTCTCGTGCGCCGGAGCGGGGCGCGCGCACCGCAGGACGTCGATCATCTCGGCAAGCATCGTCCAGACTTTTTCCGGATTCCGCCGGAACGCCTCGATGGTCGCGTACTCCATCGGGTCGTACTTCGCCCAAAGGCCCTGGGCGCCCCGGAACGCCGGAATCCCGCAGCGCACCGAGATCCCCGCGCCCGTCAGCGCCACCGCGGCTTTTCGGGTCGCCAGGATCTCCGCCGCGGCCAGGATCGGGTCTTTCGCCATCGGGGGACGGCCCCCGGCGTCACGCCTTGATGATCGAGCCGAGCTTGAGGGCAAGCCCCATGTCGCCGGCGACCTTGATCTTGCCGGTCAGGAAAGCCATCTGGCCGTTGATCTTCCCCGCGAGGAGATCCAGGAGCGTCCCCTCCTCCATCGATACGGTGCAGTTCGGGCTCCCCGAGTCCCCCTCGGCGACCTGCGCCTTGCCGCCCCGGATCGTGACGTTGTACCGCCCCTCGCCGACGTGGAACTGGTAGACGCAGTCGAGACCCGACAGGGCATCGGGATCCGAGTTGAGTTTCGGCGCGAGCGAATCGAAAAACCCTTTCACGGTCTGGCTCATCGGGCGACCCTCCCGGGAATAAATGAATGGTGGTTCATAATGCGACCCTACACACCCCCGGCCGGTTTGTCAACCGGGAGTCCATTGCTATAATCGCCCAATGCGCGTATTCGGCCTTACGGGGGGGATCGGCTCGGGAAAGAGCGCCGTCGCCCGAATGTTCCGCGAAGAGGGGATCCCCGTGGTGGATGCGGACCGGGTCGCCCGCGAGATCACGTCGAAAAGCCACCCGTCATACGCGGAGATCGTCCGGGCCTTCGGGAGGGGAATTCTTCTTCCCGACGGGGAGATCGACCGGAGGAAACTGGGCGAGCTGGTCTTCTCCGACCCTGCGAAACGCGCCACGCTCGAGGCCATCACCCACCCCGCGATTGCCGAGGGGATCGCCGGCGCACTGTCGCGTCTCCGGGA